>NZ_PJJV01000060.1:0-63468 GCF_002929655.1 Cryobacterium sp. M23 | reverse complement strand
CCAACTCAGGAGAACCAGCCGGGCCGTGCCGGGCATCCGCACCTATGCCGCACTGACCCGCGGCGGCCGTCTACTGCGGGCAACGAATGTCCTGAGTTAGCCACACACACACGGGTCCGGCCAAGCCGCCCCGCGGCGCACGCTCTACCTGCGCCCACCTCCACACCGTGCGCCCACCTCCACACCCTGCGCCACGAACCACACCACCCCGTGAGAGGGCACACCTGCACCAACGACAGTTGGCCACCCCTCGAGGTGACTTCCATGTGGTAAGTGGGAGTGAATGTCTTCATTCCGGTCGAAAGTGCCCGGTAGAGCCACCACTCTCGACCGGAGAGGCACACTCGCCGCGACCCGGTATGACACCGCCGGACTTGATTCAGAATCAACCAAAATGGCCTCCCAGACGGGTGGTCATTTGGCGTTGAGTTATTGTTGATAGGTCTGTCGAAATGACAGGTCAAATTACACAGGAGACACAGTGAGCCCTTCAGGAACGCACGATAACGAATCACGCGACGGCGGACGAGACGATCGTCGTTCCAACGGGGGTTACCAGGGCCGGTCCGACCGTCCGCAGCGTGACGGTGAGCGTCCCCCTTACCGCGGTAATTCCGAGCGTCCGAAGCAGGGAGGCGAGCGTCCTCCCTACCGCGGGAACTCCGATCGTCCCTCCACGGGCGGTTACCGTGCAAATTCCGAGCGTCCGTCCAACGGTGGCGAGCGTCCTCCGTACCGTGGCAATACCGAGCGTCCGCAGCGTGATGGTGAGCGTCCTCCCTATCGTGGCAACTCTGACCGCCCGGCCACGGGTGGTTACCGTGGCAATACTGACCGTCCCCAGCGTGATGGTGAACGTCCCCCTTATCGTGGCAACTCTGACCGCCCGCAACAGGGCGAGCGTCCTCCCTACCGTGGCAATTCGGACCGTCCCTCTACCGGTGGCTACCGGGGCAACTCTGAACGCCCGCAGGGTGGCGAGCGTCCTCCTTACCGTGGCAACTCCGATCGCCCGCAGCAGGGTGAGCGTCCTTCCTACCGCGGCAATTCCGACCGTCCGCAGCAGGGTGAGCGTCCCCCTTACCGTGGCAATTCGGACCGTCCCTCTACCGGTGGCTACCGGGGCAACTCCGATCGCCCGCAGGGCGGCGAGCGTCCCCCGTACCGGGGCAACTCCGATCGCTCCTCCGGCGGCGGGGAGCGCAAGCCCTGGGCCAAGGACGGCGCCCGTCCCGAGCGCAGCGATCGCCCGCAGCAGGGTGGCGAGAAGCCCTGGACCCAGCGCGGCGGTTCGCCGAACCGTGCCGGAGCTCCGCGCGGAGACGCCGGTAAGAAGCTGTGGACCCGTGACGGTGCCCCGGCCCGCGGTGACCGCGATGCCCGTGTCGTCGAAGAGGAGATGACCGAAGAGCAGCGCATGCAGCGCGAGCTTCGTTCGGTGCGCCCGCGCCACGACGACCCCGAGCTGCCCGACGACATCACGTCGCAGGACCTCGACCGGATCGCCCGCAACGAGCTCAAGACCCTCAGCAAGGACAACGCCGAGGCCGTCGGCCGCCACTTGGCCATGGCCGCCCGCGTCATCGACGAAGACCCCGAGCTGGCTCACCGCCACGTCCTGTCGGCTGCCCGTCGTGCCGGCCGGATCGCCGTGGTGCGCGAGAGCCTCGCGATCACCGCCTACGCCACGGGCGACTTCGCCCTGGCGCTGCGGGAACTGCGCACCTATCGCCGCATCTCCGGTTCCAACGATCAGCTTGCGCTGATGGTGGACAGTGAGCGCGGCGTGGGCCGCCCGGACCGGGCGCTCGAGCTGGGACGCTCCGTCGAGCGCGCCTCGCTGCCGGCATCCGTTCAGGTTGCTCTGGCGATCGCCATGTCCGGGGCGCGTCTGGACCTCGGCGAGACCGAGGCCGCGCTCAGCGAGCTCGAGATTCCGCAGCTGGACCCGAAGACCGCGTTCTCCTACAGCGCCGAGCTGTTCGCCGCCTACGCCGAGGTTCTCGGCGAGCTGGGCCGCGACGACGAGGCCGAACTGTGGAACGAGCGGGCCGAACGGGCCGACGCTGCCGTGTCCGGCGTGACCGATTTCGACGAGACCATGGAGATCCTCGAGATCGACGAGGACGAGTCCGACGAGGAAGAGTCCGACGAGGAAGAGTCCGACGACACCGACACCGACACCGACGACTCCACCGACGACGACGACGCGACTGACGTCTCCGACGAAGAGTCCGCGGATGACGCCGACGACTCCATCGACGAGGCGGAGCACGATGCTCAGGCGTCGCCGCGTGCCTGAACCGGTCACCCCGCTCACCGGCGTCGACGTGGTTCTGGCTGACCTGGACGGCGTGGTCTACGCCGGTCCAGCGGCCATCCCGTTCGCGGTCGAGAGCCTGAACCGTGCGGCGGAAACCGTGCGGGTCGGCTACCTCACCAACAACGCGTCCCGTACCGACCAGTCCGTGGCGGACCACCTCTCCGATCTGGGCCTGCACACGGTGGCGACGGATGTCGTGACCTCACCGCAGGCCGCCGTGCGTCTGCTCGCGGATGAGGTGCCGGCCGGCTCGCGCATACTCGTGATCGGCGGCGAAGGTCTTCTGACCGAGGTTGAAAAGGGTGGCTTCGTCGTCACCCGCTCGGCGGATGACGCTCCGGCCGCCGTGATCCAGGGCTTCTCGCCCGACCTCGGCTGGAAAGACCTGGCCGAGGCCGCGTTCGCCCTGCACCCGAACGAGGATGGCGTGGAGATCCCGTGGATCGCCACGAACACCGACTGGACCATCCCGGTGGCCCGGGGGATCGCGCCCGGCAACGGTACCCTCGTCTCCGCCGTGCACAGCGCCGTCGGTCGCCTGCCGATCGTGGCCGGCAAGCCCGAGGTGGCCATCTTCACCGAGGCCGTCACCCGCTTCGAGGCGCAGGCGCCCCTGTTCATCGGCGACCGCCTCGACACCGACATCCTCGGCGCGAACCGGGCCGGCATTCCGGCCGCGCTGGTGCTCACCGGCATCGACAAGGCCAAGCAGACCCTGGCCGCCGACGCCAAGTCGCGGCCGACGTATATCCTCGACGACCTGCGCCAGCTGCACGAGCCCTACCCGCAGACGGTGTTCTCCAAGGATGGATCCTCCGCCACGGTGAACGGGGCGACGGTGCGCATTGTCGGCGCCGACGTCACGATCGTGGCCGAGGGTGACGGGGCGATCAACCTGCTCCGCGCCGCCTGCGCCGTGATCTGGGCATCCGGTCGGCCCATCTACGGGCTCACTGTTCCGGAGCGACTGTATCTCGGACGGTAACGTGGAGAGGGTGAATCAGCCCCACGTGACGACGGACGACGTAACCCAGGATCTTCCCGCGCGGCTCGCCGCGATCGAAGACCGGCCCCTCGAGGAGCGCGCCGCCGCGTACGTTCAGGAGCACGACGGGCTGCGGGGCCACCTCGAAGGTGGAGACGTTCCCCGGGCGAGCCACTCATGACCGACGTCGACGGAACCCCGATGGGCGCCCCCGATGACGTCGCCCCCGACACCAGTGCCGGCGACCCCAGCGACCCCGGCGTTGCCGGCGAGCGGATGCCCGACCAGCGCCTCGACTCGGCCGTCGCCGAGCGCGGTCTGGCCCGGTCCCGCACCGTCGCCGCGCAGCTGATCGTGGGCGGACTGGTCACGGTCGACGGCACGCCCGTCGTCAAGGCATCCGCCAAGGTGCGGGACACCCAGCTGATCGAGGTGGCGGCCACCGACCACTACGTCAGCCGCGGCGCCCACAAGCTCATCGCCGCCCTCGACGCCTTCGCGGTTCCGGCCCTGGGCCGCACGGTGCTCGACGCCGGAGTGTCCACGGGCGGCTTCAGCCAGGTGCTGCTCGAACGCGGCGCCGGCCAGGTCATCGGGGTGGATGTGGGGCACGGGCAACTGGCCCCCCAGCTGGCGACCGAGCCGCGACTCGTGCTGGTCGAGGGGTTCAACCTGCGCTACGCCACGGCCGAGAAGATCGCGGCCGCCTCCGGGGTGCCGCAGCGGGTGGACCTGGTCGTGGGAGACCTGTCCTTCATCTCCCTGACCACCGTGCTTCCGGCCCTGGTGGCGTCCGCCGCCGACGGTGCCGACTTCGTGCTGCTGATCAAGCCGCAATTCGAGGTCGGCAAGGGCAGCATCCGCGAGGGCGTCGTGCACGATCCGGGCCTCCGCGCCGACGCGATTGCCGGTGTGCTCTGGGCGGCGTGGGACCTCGGCCTCAAGACGAACGGTTTGATCGCCTCGCCCATCGCCGGCGGCGCCGGAAATCGCGAGTACCTGTGCTGGCTGTCGAGCGCGGTCGGCAGCAATCCGACAGAATGGATCGAACGCACAACGGCGCTGGTGGGAGTGACTAAATGAGTGCAGCACCACGCAACATCCTCGTCGTCGCGCACACCGGCCGCACGGATTCCCTCGAGGCCGCCGTCACCGTCTGCCAGCAGCTGCTGGCCGCCGGAGCCGTGCCGGTGCTGGCCCGCAACGAGCGCGCCGACCTGCTCGCGCACTGCCCGGACCTCGACGACCAGATCGCGATCCTGCACGAGTGCGTCGCGACCACCGAACTCGAACTCGTGATCGTGCTCGGCGGAGACGGCACCATCCTGCGTGCCGCCGAAGTCGTGCGCGGCTGTTCGGCCCCATTGCTCGGCATCAACCTGGGCCACGTAGGTTTCCTCGCCGAGAGCGAGCGCGACGACCTCGGTGAGGCCGTGCGCCGGGCCCTGCTGCGCGACTACCTGGTCGAGGAACGCATGGCCCTCGCCGTTCGGGTCAAGCTCGGCGATGAGGTGATCTACGAGACCTGGGCGTTGAACGAGGCCACAGTCGAGAAATCCAGCCGTGAACGGATGCTCGAGGTCGTCATCGAGGTCGACGGCCGCCCGCTCTCCTCCTTCGGTTGCGACGGCGTGGTCATGTCCACGCCCACGGGCTCCACCGCCTACGCCTTCTCGGGCGGTGGCCCGATCGTCTGGCCGACGCTCGACGCGCTGCTGCTGGTGCCGCTCAGCGCTCACGCCCTCTTCGCCCGCCCGCTCGTCGTGGGCCCGGACTCGTCGCTCGCCGTGGAGGTGCTCGCCCGCACCGGCGGGGCCGCGGTGCTCTCCGCCGACGGTCGCCGCGTGCACGACCTGCCGCCGGGCTCCCGTGTGATCGTGCGCCGTTCACCGATTCCCGTTCGGCTGGCCCGCCTGCACAGCGGCCCGTTCACCGACCGACTGGTCAACAAATTCAACCTGCCCGTCACGGGCTGGAGAGGCCCGGTCGGCCGTGAATAGGCGTTCCGCATGATCGAGGAGCTCGTCATCCGTGACCTCGGTGTCATTGCCGAGGCCACCCTGCCGCTCGGCCCCGGCTTTACCGCCGTGACGGGCGAGACCGGCGCCGGCAAAACCATGGTCGTCACCGCGCTCGGCCTGCTGCTCGGCCAGCGTGCCGATCCCGGTCTCGTGCGCCAGGGCCAGTCGCAGAGCTGGGTGGAGGGCCGCTGGCTGATCCCTGCCGACGGCACCGTCGCGACCCGCGTGCGGGATGCCGGGGGAGACCTCGACGGCCCCGAACTCATCCTCAGCCGCTCGGTGTCCGCGGAGGGACGCAGCCGGGCTGTGGTCGGCGGGCGCAGCGCCCCCGCCGGCGTGCTCAGCGACCTCGGCGGCGACCTCGTGGTCGTGCACGGCCAGTCCGACCAGGTGCGTCTGCGTTCGGCCGTCGCCCAGGCTGCAGCCCTGGACCGCTTCGCCGGGCCGACGCTCGCCGACACCCTCGACCTGTTCCAGAGGGCCTACTACCGCTGGCAGGGCCTCCAGGGTGAGTTCGACCGACTCGTCGACGAGCAGGACCAGCGCGCCCGCGAGGCCGACACGCTGCGCGCCGCCATCGACGAGATCGAACTCGTCGCCCCGCAGCGCGGCGAAGACGAGTCGCTCAGCGAACGCGCCGAACGCCTCGGCAACCTCGAGGAGCTGCGCATCGCGGCCGCCCAGGCCCGGGAGTTGCTCTCGGCCGAGGAGAACCCCGACGAGATGCCCGACGCCGTCGCCCTGCTCGAGTCCGCCCGGCGCCAGCTCGAACGGGCCGGGGAGCACGACCCAGCCCTGCCGCCCCTGGCCGAGGCACTCGCGAACGCCGGCTTCCTGGTTGCCGACATCGCCGCGCAGCTCTCCAGCTACCTGGCCGGCCTCGACGCCGATGGCGCCCGCGAACTCGAGGTCGTGCAGGAGCGCCGCTCGGAGCTCACCGGCCTGGCCCGCAAGTACGCGGGCGGCCTTGACGAGGCCATCGACTTTCTCGACACCGGCAGTGCCCGTCTGCTCGAACTCGACAGCGACTCCGACCGCATCGACACGCTCCGCACCGAAACGGATGCTGCACGCCAGTCGACTGACGGCCTCGCCGACCAGCTCACCGGCATCCGTCGCGCTGCCGCAAAGGCCCTGGGTGCGGCCGTCACAGCCGAACTGGCCGCCCTGGCCATGCCGAACGCGTCGCTGCTGGTCGAGGTCGACGGCCGGGCCGAGATCACCGCCACCGGACGCGACCTCGTGAAGATTCTCCTGCGCCCGCACGCGGGGGCGGAGCCACGGTCGCTGGCGCGCGGGGCCTCCGGTGGCGAACTGTCCCGGGTGATGCTTGCGATCGAGGTCGTCATCAACGCGACCGACCCGGTGCCGACCTTCGTCTTCGACGAGGTCGACGCCGGCGTGGGCGGCGCCGCGGCGATCGAGATCGGCCGCCGGCTGGCCCGGCTCGCCGAAACCGCCCAGGTGATCGTGGTCACCCACCTTGCCCAGGTGGCCGCGTTCGCCGGCAACCACCTCAGCGTCGTCAAGGACAGCGACGGCTCCGTCACCGCCAGCAGCGTGCGCCAGCTGCACGGCGACGAGCGTGCCGCCGAAATGGCCCGCCTGCTCTCCGGCCTGCCCGATTCCGCGAGCGGACTCGAACATGCCCGGGAGCTCATGAACCTCGCCCGCGCCAACCGATAGGTCAGCCCTCAATGCTAGAGTCGAAGCCCGTGGTGGAAAATAAAAGCACGGACGAATCAGTACGCAACGACACGACACGACACATCTTTGTGACCGGTGGTGTCGTTTCTTCTTTGGGCAAGGGCCTGACGGCGGCAAGCCTCGGCAATCTCCTCACGGCCAGCGGACTCCGCGTGGTCATGCAGAAGCTCGACCCCTATCTCAACGTGGACCCCGGCACGATGAACCCGTTCCAGCACGGCGAGGTCTTCGTGACCGACGACGGTGCTGAGACCGACCTGGACATCGGGCACTACGAGCGGTTCCTCGACATCAACCTCAACCAGGCCGCGAACGTCACGACCGGTCAGGTCTACTCGCAGGTGATCGCCAAGGAACGCCGCGGCGAGTACCTCGGCGACACCGTGCAGGTCATCCCGCACATCACCGACGAGATCAAGCGCCGCATGCGCCTGCAGGCCAGCGACGAGCTGCGCCCCGACGTGATCATCTCCGAGATCGGCGGCACGGTCGGCGACATCGAGTCCCAGCCGTTCCTCGAGGCGGCACGCCAGGTGCGCCACGAACTCGGCCGCAACAACGTCTTCTTCGTGCACGTCTCGCTGGTGCCGTTCCTCGGCGCCGCGGGAGAGCAGAAGACCAAGCCCACCCAGCACTCCGTCGCCGCCCTGCGTTCCATCGGCATCCAGCCGGATGCGCTCGTGCTACGCAGCGACCGGCCCGTCTCCGACTCGAACAAACGCAAGATCGCGCTGATGTGCGACGTCGACGAAGACGCCGTGGTCAACGCGGTCGACGTGCCGAGCATCTACGAGATCCCCACCATGCTGCACGATCAGGGCCTGGACAAGTACATCACCGACCGCCTCGGCCTGCCCGTCACCAGCGTCGACTGGACCGGTTGGCAGAAGGTGCTCGACGCCGTGCGCGAGCCCCAGCACACCGTCACCATCGGACTGGTCGGCAAGTACATCGACCTGCCCGACGCCTACCTGTCGGTCACCGAAGCGCTGCGCGCCGGCGGATTCGCCAACCAGACCAGGGTCCAAGTCACCTGGATCGCCTCCGACGACTGCGAGACCGAGGAGGGCGCGAACCGCCTGCTCGGCGAGCTCGACGGCATCTGCGTTCCCGGCGGCTTCGGCGTGCGCGGCATCGAGGGCAAGCTCGGCGCCCTCAAGTTCGCCCGCGAGAACGGCGTCCCCGTGCTCGGCCTCTGCCTTGGCCTGCAGTGCATGGTCATCGAATACGCCCGCAACAAGGCCGGCCTCACCGGCGCATCCTCCTCGGAGTTCGACGAGGACACCGAGTTCCCGGTGGTCGCGACCATGGAAGAGCAGGTCGAGATCATCGCGGGCGGCGACCTGGGTGGCACCATGCGCCTGGGTCTCTACCCGGCCGTTCTGGCCGAGGGATCCATCGTGGCCGAGCTCTACGGTGCCTCCGAGGCGTCCGAACGTCACCGCCACCGCTACGAGGTCAATAACGCGTTCCGCTCTCAGATCGCGGATGCCGGACTGTGGTTCTCGGGCACCTCACCCGACCGCCACCTGGTCGAGTACGTCGAGCTGAAGCGCGAGGAGCACCCGTTCTACGTGGGCACGCAGGCGCACCCGGAGCTGCGCAGCCGGCCCAGCCACGCGCATCCGTTGTTCCGTGGCCTGATCAGCGCGGCCCTGGACCGCCAGCAGGCCAGCCGCCTGTTCGAGGTCGAAGCCAAGGAAGATGCCTGAGCCGTGACCCACCCGTCTGTGCCCGCCGCCAATGTGACCGCTTCTGTGACCGCCGAGAAGTCCGGCGAATCGGCCTCCGCCCCGCTGGCGGATGAGCCGGCCTTCGCGGCGGTCTCGGACAGCGCGATCGTTTTCGACGGCAAGGTGTGGGATGTCCGCCGCGACACCTTCGGCTATAACGGCTCCGGCATCATGCGCGAGTACCTGGACCACCCGGGCGCCGTGGCGATCCTCGCCCTCGACGAGCACAACCAGGTGCTGCTGATCAAGCAGTACCGACACCCCGTGCGCACGCGCGACTGGGAGCTGCCGGCCGGGTTGCTCGACGAAGACGGCGAGCATCCACTCGTCGGAGCGCAGCGCGAGCTGGCCGAGGAGGGCGACCTCGTCGCCACCGAGTGGAATGTTCTCGGTGAGTTCGCCACCTCGCCCGGCGGCAGCAACGAGGTCATCCGCATCTACCTGGCGCGCGGCCTCGCCGCGGCTCCGGAGGTCTTCGAGCGTACCGAGGAGGAAGCCGACATCGAGGTGCGCTGGGTGCCGCTTGATGACTGCGTCGATGCCGTGCTGGCCCGCCGGGTGCAGAACCCGTCGCTGGTGATCGGGGTGCTCGCCGCCCAGGCAGCCCGCGCGCGTGGCTGGAGCACCCTCGGGGCGGCGGATGAGCCGTGGCCGCGGCATCCGGTCAATTGGGACCACACGGTGTGACCGGTTGGCCTCGTCTGGTGGTGTGAGCGGTGCGGCTGGTGTTCCTGCTGGCCGGGGCGTCACGGGTGTGGGCGGTCCGCCTGCTCCGGGAGTTGCCGGTGGGGTCGTCGCGGCGGCCGTGGACTCGTATCTGCGGCACGTCGCGATCGAGCGCGGTCTGAGCACCAATACGGTGTCCGCCTACCGGCGTGACCTGGCCATCTACAGCCGGTGGCTTGCCGCGGTCGGGTTGACCGGACTCGCCGACGTCACCCGGCAGCACATCTCCGACTACGTGCGGTTCTTGGGATCCCGCGAGGAGTCGCCGCTGACCGCGGCGTCGATCGCGCGCATCCTCTCGACCGTGCGCGGGTTTCACCGATTTCTGCTCGAGGAGGGCGTGGTCGACACGGATGTCGCCCACGAGTCCAAGCCGCCCAAGCTCGGCACCCGGCTGCCCAAGGCCATTTCGATCGAGCAGGTCACGCTGTTGCTCGCGGCGACCGACGGCGACGAGGTGCACAACCTGCGCGACAAGGCGCTGCTCGAGCTGCTCTACGCCACGGGCGCCCGCGTCTCGGAGGTGGTCAACCTCAATGTGGACGATGTGCTCGACCCCGAGGTGGTGCGCCTCACCGGCAAGGGCGACAAGCAGCGCATCGTGCCGGTCGGCAGTTACGCGCGCGCGGCCATCGACACGTTCCTGGTGCGGGGGAGACCGCTGCTCTCCGCCCGTGGACCGGCGACGCCGGCCCTGTTCCTGGGCCTTCGCGGCAAGAGGCTCAGCCGGCAGAACGCGTGGTTGATCATCCGTGCCGCGGCCGAACGCGCCGGCCTCGAGGGGCACGTCTCGCCGCACACGCTGCGGCACGCCTTCGCGACGCACCTGCTCGAAGGCGGGGCCGATGTGCGCGTGGTGCAGGAGTTGCTCGGCCACTCCTCGGTGGCCACCACCCAGATCTACACGCTCGTCACCGCGGATACCCTGCGCGACATGTACACGACGGCGCATCCGCGGGCGCGGGTGTCCCGTTCCGTCCCCCCGGTGGTTGAGTCACCCCGCGGTGAAGGTTGAGCCCCCGCCGGTCCTGGACGAGCTCAACCCCGCCTGACTGTTCCCGTTTCGGACAACTGTTGCCCGTGTACCGGCAACAACTGTCCGGAACGGCAACAGTGGCGGCCGGCGCCGCCGCGCGCCGCTGACGTTTGAGCTTTCCGGGACATTTTGTTCGAGCGGCCACCGAAGGCTGCGTCTCGCGTTTTCTCCGAAGTTACGTGACGACGGATGCCGAGAGCCGCCCACGCTCGCGGCTGCGGCGGCCCCGCCGGTGGTTGAGCCTGCCGAAACCCGGTGACCTGGCCGTCGAACCCGCCCGTCGGCATCCGTCACCGTCGCTAGCTTCGGAGTTTTTCGGAACCCGCCGGTCGAGCGGCCACCGAATGCGGCGTGTCGCGATTATCCCCGAGGTACGTGACGCCGGCTGCCGAGAGCCGCCCCCGCTCTGGGCTGCGGCGGCCCCGCCGGTCCGGGATGCGTAGCCTAACCCCGCCTAACTGTTGCCGTTCCGGACAACTGTTGCCCGCGTACCGGCAACAATTGTCCGGAACGGCAACAGTTGCGGCCGGGTCCGCCGCGCGGGGCATCCGTCACCCGCGTCGCCACCCGCGTCGTCACCCGCGTCGCCACCCGCGTCGCCACCCGCGTCGTCACCCGGGTCGCCACCCGCGTCGTCACCCGTCGGCGTCTCGGCGCCCTCCCTGGCATAACTCCTGCAATTTGGCTGCCGGGAGCCGGTTCCACCGTGTTTTCGGGCCTATTCTGCAGGATTTGCAGGAGTTATGCACGAGGGGCTACACACCAGGCCGGCGGCTGACCAGCGGAAGCCAGCGCAGACCCCGCAGACGGGCGCGGGTCGGTGCGGCCGACCTCAGAGCAGGCGCAGCCCCGACGCAGTGATGATCGGCTCGCGCTGCCCGCCGGAGTGCACGATGTGGCCACCGCCCTCGTCGACGGTGAGCTGGCTCGCGTGGCAGCGCAGGGCAGCCGTGACCGTCGCGAGGTGCGCCGACAGGTCGAACCACTCGGCAGCACCCGCACCACGCGCATCCGAAGTAGCACCATCCACCCCCACCTGCACCACCTCGGCAAACGCGACCCCCGCCGCCCGGCTGCCGGCCAGCGCCGCTTCATGCATGCGCACGTGATCCGGATGCCCGTACCCGCCACCGTTGTCGTAGCTGATCACGAGGGCAGGCCGAAGCTGCCCGATCAGCGCGGCCACATCCGCGGTCACTTCGGCCAGGGGCGCCCGCACCAGGGCGTCGCCGTCGATGTCGTCGGCCGGCCCGGCCAGCCCCGGACGAATCCAGGTCATGCCCGAGTCCCGGTACGCGCGCGGCGCGAGGCCCGCGGCGCGCGCGGGCGGCGTGCCCAGCCAGAACCGATCCGCGAAACCGATGCCGAGGGCCGCCGCGGCGCAGGCGAGCTCCCGCTCGCGTTCCCGGGTGAGCGCATCCGTGCCCTCGAGCACCGACAGCGGCCCGCGCACGACCTCGCCTTGCTCGCCGCGCGTGGCGGTCAGCAACGACACCCGGATGCCCCGGGCCGCCATTTCCGCAATCAGCGCACCCGTCGCAATGGTTTCGTCATCGGGATGAGCGTGCACGAACAGAACAGTGGGAACACAGTCCAGCAGACTCACGCGCTGAGCAGCGAGGGGCGGCGGTCGCCGGCACCGGGGCGCACCAGCGACCGGTACACGGTCACGAGGCCTTCTGCCGACCGCGGCCAGTCCAGGTGCTCGGCCCGCTCGCGCGCGGCGAGCGAGAGACGCCGGGCGAACGCGGGGTTCGAGAGAATCTGCGTGAGTGCGCCGGCCCAGACCTTCGGATCGCGCGAGTCCAGCACCACGCCGGTGTCGCCGTCGAGCACCGCCTCGCGCAGTCCGCCGGCCGCCGCGGCGACGACGGGAACACCGCTCGCGGCCGCTTCCAGCGCCACGAGCCCATACGTTTCGGAGTGCGAGGGTACGAGCACGACGCGGGCGCCGCTCAGCAGCAAAGCCAGGTCCACGCGGGACTGCGGACCCACGAAACGCACGTTGCGCTCGATTCCGTGCCGGGCCGCGAGGGACCGAAGTTCGTCGATATAGCCGTCGTAGTCGGCTGACGCGTCTCCGGCGATCACGAGTTCGGGCCGGATCGGCTCCGGCACGGCCGCGATCGCCTCGATCGCGAGGTCGAGGCCCTTCAACGGCTGCAGGCGCCCCGCGACGACCGCGTACCCGCGGATGTCGATCGGTCCAGAAAGCTCGGCAGCCCCAGCCGCGGCGGCACCGACACTCCGGATGTCCGTGGGCCGGAACAGAATCCCGTCCACCCCCGGCAGCACGATCGAGATGCGCTCGGGCGCACCGCCGAGCCGCTGCACGATGGTGTCGCCCTCGGACTCGCTGATTGCGACCAGGGCATCCGACTCCTGCGCCAGCCAGGCCTCGCCGGCCATACGCCCGGGGGACTCGGGGCGTTCGCCAGCCGACAACGGCGTCGACGCGTCGGCCGCGATGCTGTGGAAGCTCTGCACGTGCGGGATGCCCCGGCGGCGCGCGAGCGGGAGCGCCGCCATACCCGAGAACCAATGGTGCGAGTGGATGACGTCGTAGGGTCCCAGCGCATCCATCTGCACGCGGAACGCCTCGATGAACTCCTCGTGGTCGCCCTTCGGCACGGGACGGGCCGGTCCGGCCTCGAGAAAGCGGAGCGTCACCCCGGGGCTCAACTGCATCGTCTCCGACACGGGGGAGGAGCGACGGGTGAGGATATCGACGTGGTGGCCGGCGGAGGCGAGAGCCTCCGCCTGGTGCCGCACGACCACGTTCATGCCCCCGGCGTCGCCCGAGCCCGGCTCAGCTCCCGGGGACGTGTGCAGGCAAACGAGCGCGATTCGGAGGGGCGTAAATGGTTGAGGCACCTGAAAACCTTAACGCAAGAGCCTGTGACTCACCCGGTTCCACAGATCAGAGACCGATCACGGACCGATCACGGACAGATGACAGGCCGAGACACGCCGGATTCACGCGGCAGACCTGCGGTTTTCGGCGATCCGTGCCGCAACATGCCCGATCCGATCGCTACAGTGGGGACAGTGACAGGTGTAAGACGGATCGAGGGCATCTCAGTGGCGCGCAAGCAGGATGACCGGACACGACTTTCCGGTTTAGACGAGGTACCGGTCGGTGCGACCGGTCGACCCAAGCGCGACTTCGACGAACCCGCGGTTCTGCCCAGTCATGGCCCGGCGCGCATCATTTCGCTGTGCAACCAGAAGGGCGGCGTCGGCAAGACGACGACCACCATCAACCTGGGTGCCGCCCTCGCCGGCTACGGCCGCCGCGTGCTGGCCATCGACTTCGACCCGCAAGGCGCCCTCTCCGCCGGTCTCGGTGTGCCCACCCACGACGTCACCACCATCTACGACCTGCTGCTGAGCGGCTCGGTCAGCCCGCACGACGCCATCCAGAAGACGTCGGTGCACAACCTCGACATCATCCCGGCCAACATCGACCTGTCCGCCGCGGAGGTGCACCTCGTCAACGAGGTCGCCCGCGAGCAGATCCTGGCCCGCGTGCTGCGCAAGATCTCCGGCGACTACGACGTCATCCTGATCGACTGCCAGCCGTCGCTGGGCATCCTCACCGTCAACGCGCTCACGGCCAGCCACGGCGTGCTCATTCCGCTCGAGTGCGAGTTTTTCGCCCTCCGCGGTGTGGCGCTCCTGATCGAGACCATCGACAAGGTGCGTGACCGGCTCAACCCGGCCATCGAACTCGACGGCATCCTGGCGACCATGTTCGACTCCCGCACCCTGCACTCCCGCGAGGTGCTCGAGAGGGTCGTCGACGCGTTCGGCGACAGTGTGCTCGAGACGGTCATCGGCCGCACGGTCAAGTTCCCCGACGCGAGCGTCGCCGGCGTCCCGATCACCGAATTCGCACCCGAGCACGCGGCCGCCAAGGCCTACAAGCAGGCGGCGCGGGAACTGATCCAGCGTGGCGCCGTCGCCTGACGCGGACGCACCGAAGTCGTTTTCGGTCGCCCTCGGCAACTTTGAGGGTCCGTTCGACCTGCTCCTGTCCCTGATCGGCAAGCACGAACTCGACATCACCGAGATCTCCCTGAGCCGGGTCACCGACGAGTTCATCGCCTACCTGCGCGGCCTCGACCAGGACGAAGAGCTCGATCAGGCCACCGAATTCCTGGTGGTCGCAGCCACCCTGCTCGACCTCAAGGTCGTCGGGCTGCTGCCGCAGGGTGAGCTTGTCGACGCCGAAGACGTGGCTCTGCTCGAGGCCCGCGACCTGCTGTTCGCCCGGCTACTGCAGTACCGGGCCTTCAAGAGCGCGAGCGCCTGGTTCCAGGGCCGGCTCGACACCGAGTCCACCCGGCACGTGCGGGCGGTGCGGCTGGAGGAGAAATTCCGCCGCCAGACTCCCGAGCTGGTCTGGACTCTCTCCCTCGGCGACTTCGCCGCCCTGGCCGCCCTCGCACTCACCCCGCGGGTTCTGCCCGGCGTGGGGCTCGACCACCTGCACGCGCCGCTGGTCAGCATCCGTGAACAGGCGGCCTACGTGGTACGGATGCTGCGCGCCGCCGACACGCTCACGTTCCGCGAGCTGATCGTGGGCGCCGAGGTGAAGGGCGTCGTGATCGCCCGTTTCCTGGCCGTGCTCGAGCTGTACCGCCTCGACGCCATCTCTTTCGACCAGCTCGTGCCGCTCGGCGACCTCAGCCTGCACTGGAGTGCCGAGACCTGGACCGATGACACCCTCGCCAACCTCGGAGCCGACTATGAGCATTGACACGACTATGAGCAGTGACACGACTATGAGCAGTGACACGACTATGAGCAGTGACACGACTATGAGCAGTGACACCGCCCCCGCAGCAGAGAACACAGAAAACACAGAGGGCACGGATGCCCCGCGCCCCCCGCTCGAGCGCACCCTCGAGGCCATCCTGATGGTCGCCGACGAACCGCAGGGGCTGCTGCAGCTCGCGGCGGCCGTCGACGCCACGCTGGGCGAGGTGCGCGCATCCGTCGCCCGGCTCGTGGCCGACTTCGACGGCCTCGCCGGCACCGTGCGCCGCGGCTTCGAGCTGCGCGAGGTGGCCGGCGGCTGGCGCATCTACGTGCGGCCCGAGCACGATGTGACCGTGGCCGACTTCGTGGTCACCCAGAACCCGAGCCGGCTTTCGCAGGCGGCCCTGGAGACTCTCGCCGTGATCGCCTACAAGCAACCGATCAGCCGCGGGGCTGTAGCCTCGATTCGTGCCGTTAATGTGGATTCGGTCGTGCGCACACTGCTCGGCCGCGGTCTGATCACCGAAGCGTTCACCGACAGTGAGACCGGTGCGATCAATTACGGCACCACAGACCTTCTGCTAGCCCAGCTCGGAATCAACTCGCTCGACGAGTTGCCATACCTATCGCCGTTGCTCAATGACGGCGCGAACGGATTTGAGGAATTGCCATGACAACCGACAACCAGGGGATTCAGGGGACACCCACCAATCTCGAGGCCGCCGCCGACGGCGTGCGCCTGCAGAAGGTCATGGCCTCCGCGGGCGTCGCGTCCCGACGGGTCTCCGAGGAGATGATCGCCGCCGGCCGCGTGCGCGTGAACGGCAAGGTCGTCACCGAACTGGGCCGCCGGATCCACCCCGACTCCGACCTGATCATGGTCGACAACGTCGCCGTGCAGCTGGACACCAGCCGCCGCTACGTGATGCTGAACAAGCCCGTCGGCGTCGTCTCGTCGATGCAGGACGAGAGTGGACGCCCCGACCTGCGCGAGTTCACCGACCAGTTCGAGGAGCGCCTGTTCAACGTGGGCCGCCTCGACGCGATGACGAGCGGCCTGCTGATCCTGACCAACGACGGCGATCTCGCGCACGTGCTCGCGCATCCGTCGTTCGGGGTCTTGAAGACCTACATCGCCAAGGTCGAGGGCCGCGTGTCGGCGCAGACCATCCAGCTGCTGCAGAGCGGCATCGAACTCGACGACGGGCCCATCTCCGCCGACAAGGCGCGCATCCTGACCAGCCCTCCCGGCGACGGCTTCAGCCTGGTCGAGCTCACCCTGCACTCCGGCCGCAACCGCATCGTGCGCCGCATGATGGAGTCCGTCGGCCACCCCGTCGTCGACCTCGTGCGCCGCCAGTTCGGCCCGCTGCACCTCGGCACGCTGCGCGTGGGCGCCGTGCGCGACCTGACCAAGGTCGAACTCGGGCAGCTGCTCACCGTGTCGCGGGCCGAAACCAAGATCTAGGCCCAGGTCAGGAGTCCCAGTGGTTGAATCTCGCCTGATCGGGCCCGTGCGCGTCGTGGGCGCCGGCCTGCTCGGCACCAGCATCGGCCTGGGCCTCCGCGCGCGCGGCATCGACGTCATCCTCGCCGACGCGTCGCCGACCAACCTCAGCATCGCCGTCGACTACGGCGCCGGCCGCGCCGCCACTGCCGGCGACCTGCCGCAGCTAATCGTGGTGTGCGTGCCGCCCGACGTGACGGCCGAGATCGTCGCGCGCGAGCTGGCCGCCCACCCGCAGGCGATCGTGACGGATGTGGCGAGCGTCAAGCTCGCCCCGCTGCAGGAGTTGCGCGCGCTGGGGGCCGACGTGTCCCGCTACATCGGCGGTCACCCGATGGCCGGCCGCGAACGCGGGGGACCCCTCGCCGGCCGCGCCGACCTCTTCGTCGGCCGCCCCTGGGTGGTGGCCGCGCACGACGCGATCAGCTACCAGCAGGCCACCGCGATCGACGACCTGATCCTCGACCTCGGCGCGATCCTGGTCGAGATGAGCCCCGAGGAGCACGATAGTGCGGTGGCGCTCATCTCCCATGTGCCGCAGGTCGTCTCCACGATCATGGCGCGCCGGTTGACGGATGCCGCCGGCTCGGCCCTGAACCTCGCCGGCCAGGGTCTGCGCGACGTGACCCGCGTCGCGGCCAGCGACCCCGAGCTGTGGGTGCAGATCCTCGGCGCGAACGCCGAACCCGTGCGGGACATCCTGCTTGCCTACCGCGACGACCTCGACCGCTTCATCGACGCCTTGGAAGCCCCCGCCGCACCGGGCGCGCGCCGCAAGGTGGCCGAGGAGCTCGCCGGCGGCAACGCCGGGGTGGCCCGCCTGCCCGGCAAGCACGGCCAGGACCGCCGTTTCGTGTCGCTGAGCGTGATGGTCGACGACACCCCCGGGCAGCTGGCCCGCCTCCTCAACGAGGTCGGCGAGGTCGGGGTCAACCTCGAAGACCTCCGCCTCGAGCACTCGCCGGGCGCCCAACTGGGCCTGGCCGAAATTTCTGTACTCCCTGAGGCCGTTGGTCGCCTCACCGAAGAGCTGGCCGCCCGCGGCTGGCGGATTGCTGGTTAATCATGGGTCGTCACTCAAGCCCCCACATCGTCGCCATCGACGGGCCGGCCGGCAGCGGCAAGTCCAGCGTGAGCCGTGCCGCCGCCCGCCGCATCGGTTTCGACTACCTCGACACCGGCGCCGCCTACCGGGCCTTTGCCTGGTTCGTGGCCGACCGGGGCATCGACCCGGCCGACACCGACGCGGTCGTCGCCGCCCTGGCCGACTTCGACTATTCCATCGGCATCGCGCCGGATGAGTACTTCGTGCGGGTCGGCGAAACGGATGTCACCGACTCCATTCGTGAACCGGCCGTCTCTGCCGTCGTCTCCGCTATCGCCAGCATCCCGGAGGTGCGCACGCACCTCACCGAACTGTTCCGCACCATCGCCGCTCAGTCCCAGCGCACCGGAATCGTGATCGAAGGCCGGGACATCACCACCGTGGTGGCCCCCAAGGCCGAGATCCGCATACTGCTCACGGCTTCCGAGGAGGCTAGAATGGCTAGGCGCTCTGCGGAAATATCGACCCAATCGGCTGAAACCGTGGCGGAGCAGCTGCGATCGAGGGATCGCGCTGACTCACAGGTTGTCGAATTCATGAGCGCCGCAGACGGTGTGACCACCGTCGACTCCACCCATCTCGACTTCGAACAGACCATTGACGCGGTCCTCGACGTCATCAATACCTACCGCGAGGCCATCGCATGACCAACAACAACGACTTCGACGACACGATCCCCGACCCCGACACCGAACTGGTGACGCGCCTGGACGATCTCGACGACGACCTGGTGACGCAGCGCGCCGCCGCCCTCCGCACCGGATTGAACGAGTACGACCTCGCGGACGAGGACTTCGACGTTCTTGACACGGTGACGGAAGACCCCGACGCCATCCAGTACCTGCCGGCCCTGCCGGTCATCGCCATCGTCGGCCGCCCGAACGTGGGCAAGTCCGCGCTCGTGAACCGCATCCTCGGCCGCCGCGAGGCCGTCGTGGAGGACACCCCCGGGGTGACCCGCGACCGCGTCACCTACAAGGGTGAATGGCACGAACGCCGCTTCAGTCTCGTCGACACAGGCGGCTGGGAGCCCGACGCCAAGGGCATCGACGCATCCGTCGCCGCCCAAGCCGAACTGGCCATCGAACTCTGCGACGTCGTCATGTTCGTCGTCGACGCCAACGTGGGACCGACCTCCACCGACGAGGCCGTCGTGCGCCTGCTGCGCAAGGCCGGCAAGCCCGTCTTCCTTGTCGCCAACAAGGTCGACGACATCCGCCAGGAGCCTGAGGCCGCGAGCCTCTGGGCGCTCGGCCTCGGCCAGCCCTGGCCCGTCTCGGCCCTGCACGGCCGCGGCGTCGCCGACCTGCTCGACGCGATCCTCGAGGAACTCCCCGAAATCTCCGCCGTCGCCAAACAGGAAGTCGGCGGACCACGCCGCGTCGCGATCCTCGGCCGACCGAACGTGGGCAAGTCGAGTCTTCTGAACAAGGTCGTCGGCGAGGAGCGCGTTGTTGTCAACGAGCTAGCCGGAACCACGCGCGACCCCGTCGACGAGCAGGTCGAGCTCGGCGGCAGGGTGTGGCGCTTTGTCGACACGGCCGGCATCCGTCGTCGCGTGCACCTTTCGCAGGGCGCCGACTTCTACGCCTCACTGCGCACCAGCGCCGCCCTGGAAAAGGCCGAGGTGGCCGTGGTCCTGATCGACGTGACCGAGGTGATCAGCGAGCAGGACGTGCGCGTGATCGACCTGGTGCTCGAATCCGGTCGCGCCCTCGTGCTGGCCTTCAACAAGTGGGACCAGATCGACGACGACCGTCGCCGCTACCTGGAACGTGAGATCGAGCAGGACCTGGCGCACGTTTCCTGGGCGCCGCGGGTGAACATCTCGGCCAAGACCGGCCGCCACATGGAGAAGCTCGTTCCGGCCCTCGAGACCGCTCTCGAAGCCTGGGACACCCGCATCGCCACCGGCAAGTTCAACGCGTTCCTCGCCGAGCTGGCCGCGTCGCACCCGCACCCCGTGCGCAGCGGCAAGCAGCCCCGCATCCTGTTCGGCACCCAGGCCTCCAGCCGCCCGCCGACCTTCGTCATCTTCACCACCGGGTTCCTCGACCCGGGCTACCGTCGCTACATCCAGCGTCGTCTGCGCGAGGTCTACGGCTTCGAGGGAAGCCCGATCAACATCAGCATGCGCGTGCGCGAGAAGCGCAAGCGCTAGCCGCTCCGCGCGTCACAAGGCCCCGACCGGGAGATGTCTCATCTCCCGGTCGGGGCCTTTTCGGTCGTCTGAACCACCAGCTCCATCACGACCCGGCCTTTCCGCACCCGCGCCGCGGGCCTGGGCGACAGCCGCGCACAGCCGCGCCGCCGCAACTCCGCGCCGCCGATTCCGACCCGCACCACGATGCACGTGACCGGCCACACGGATGCGTCGTCAGGCTTCTGCCGTCTGCCCTCGGTGACCACCTTCGCCCGTTGCAGCCGCGAATACGCCGGCTTCGGCTCGACCGCGCACCAACCGACCGGTTCTCCGTCGAGAAACGCGATGACGCCCGGCCCGGGCGCGCTGGCCTGCACCTGCTCCCGCAGCATCCCGGCGCATGCTTGCGCTGTGGCCTTCTGGAACTCCCGGTTCGGTAGCTTGAAGTACTGGCACCAGCATCGTGCCTAGTCGCCGCGGGCGGCGAACACCTGGCTCACGTCTTCCCGCAACACGGATGCGGCGGCTTCGACCCTGGTCTCGCTGTCTGCCGGCATTCACTCACGCTCCGCCCGCGCCGTCGCTGTGCCACTGCGTCGGTCGCCCGTGCTCGGTCAGCACCGCGACTTTCCCACCGCGGCCCCAGACGGTGCGCGAGTGGTTCCCAGACGCGGTAGGATATTCAAGTTGTCTCCCGCTGATTCTGTTCGTTGGAATCGTCGCAAGAGCGGCGGGCTGTGGCGCAGCTTGGTAGCGCACTTGACTGGGGGTCAAGGGGTCGCAGGTTCAAATCCTGTCAGCCCGACCAAAGGGCCGTTCGCGAAACTCTTCACGAAACGGTCCGGTCGAAACAAAAAGAAATCGCTCCTGAGGCTTCTCAGGAGCGATTTCTGGTGTAAGGCGTTCTCGCGTCCGATTCTGGTCGCGATTCTTGAATTGTGAGCGGGATTTCGGTTGTTCAGTCTGTCTTCGGGCGTTTTCACGCGCGGCGGATTGTCTCGGATGCTGGGTGGTTGCCCTCTCGGGCAGTATCGGTGGCCGCCTGGGTGGCTATCTCCTCAGGGGTGGCCCGCCGGTCCCGTCGACTGAGCCTGGTGGTTTCGCTTTGTCTGGGCGGAGAACTCCGGGCGGGTAGGTGTCCGTGTAGGGGTTATGCCATTCGCGATCTCGGCGTCGCACCAGGGCGACCGCGGGTTCGCCACGGGACTCGCTCTTCGCTTCGGCTTTGATCTTGTCGCTGATGAACGCTGCGATCTTGCGGAGGTTGAAGTTTGTGAGCAGCATCGTCACGATGATCTGGGCAGCTCCGAGTCCGCGCACCCGGCGTCGTCCCGCGGTTTCGATGTCTTCGGTTCCGCCGGCTTTGACTTGTGCGTTGAGGGATTCAATGGAGTTGCGGGCGTGGGTGTGGAACTCAGACCACTTCTCGGTTCCATATTCAAATGCCTGATTGTTTCGGCGGTTCTTCGCGGTGTCGAAGGAGACGGAGTGTTGCTGGCAGATCTTGTCTGCGAAGTCAGGTACGTCGTCCGGGTCGACACCGGGGCGCTCCTTGTCAGTGACGGTTTTCAGGAGTTCTCGGAGCGGGCAGGTCACCGTCGGGCTCGGGCCGAGCGCAGGACACCGCAACACGACTCGTCCTTTCGCATCGGGTTTCTCTTTCTGGTGAAGCTGGAATGCTTTGCGGCTCTTGATCCGGGCTTGATAGGTTTCTGTGTCGATGATTCCGTTTTTGAGGTCTATCGTCGCCTCCTGAAGGGGCTTGGGGGTTCCAGGACAGTATGTTCCGCCTTCAATGTAGTCAGCGCCGTGGTCTCCTCCTTGGATCCCAAGGCGGTCGATGCGGTAGTCCGTTGAAGGTGTGTAGCCTTCGGCGAACGCGGGGTCATGGAGGCGAGCTTGAAGCGCGTTCGCAAAGTAGTCCTTATCGGCGTCGCAGACTCCGGGTTCTAGCCCGGTGGATGCTGTGGTGCCACGCATCAGGGAGACCGCTTCTTCAGCGACGTTGATGTTCGGCAGGCTGAGAGTTGCCGCCACTGCGAGTCCGGGGAAGCGGTGCTTACCGGGGGTTTCTGCATCTACTCGGACGGCGATGTTGGCTTCCCAGCCCCATTTGTAGTTTGTTTCGGCTTTGCCTTTCGTGGGGGCGGTGGGGTCCGTTTGGCCTTTGGGGGTGTCCGTTCGTGGTCCGGTGCGGACATGCCAGCCTGCGAAAGCATCGACAGGACCGGGTTTCAGTGATCGTTTGTCGACGACTTTCGCCTCGTCTGCCACGCGTTTGGACAGAGTATTGCGCGAGTATCCCTTTGTAGTTGGGGTTTCGATGTAGGTCTGGTCCAATGAGATGTCGACCTTCTTTGAGGCACGTCGAATGCTTCGTGGCTGTTCATCGAAGGTCATTTTGAGGAACAATCTAGTGAATTCGTCGAGTCGGGCTTTCCGTTTTTCGGCTAGTTCAGCATCGTGTGCTGCGATGATCTCCTGGATTTCGGTGTAGGTCTTCGACTTGCGACGTTCCTGCGGGAACGGGTCCATCAGGTCGTTAATGCGGTGGAAGGCCCTGCACGTGTTGGCGTACCAGCGATTCTTTTCCGCGACGTGACCGACGAATCCGGTCATGGGGCGCTCGAGTCCGAGGAGTTCACCTGACGCGTCGCTGAGCCGGTACATGAACAGGTCCCGCAGCGAAGTCAGAAAAACGGCGGAGTTATCTTTGGCCAGCAGCATTATCCCGGTGAGAAGCGCCCGTTCCGAGATGAGGGACGGACGACCGCCGATGCTGAAGGGGGTCGCGTCTTCGTCGCTCCAGTCCTGCAGTCGCTTGAGGATACCGGTCTTCCGAACCCGGCTCTCCGCGAGTTTCACGGTGTCGTCGTCAATGAGCTGGTGGATCCGACCGCGGCCCATGACCTCGGCCTGCGTCATCCCGCCAAGATCAGGGTCGTATCCGTTGAATCCGTAGTCGATGTTGCCGGTGCTCATCGGGCGACCTCTTCGCCGATGATGAGGCCGACGTAGTCAGCGACGTCGAGGGGGCGAGCGTGCTCGAGGTGGTCGTGGAGGCTGGTGCTCGTGCTGAAACCGGCAATGGCCATGAGTATCGGCAGAGGGAGCCCGTTGTCGATCTGGGCGACAACCCAGGTTGAACGAAGCCGCGACACCGTGGCCCGAACCTTGCAGGGATGATCGGTCAGGAAGGTTTGAATAGCGCGGGGCCGGTACTCCTCGAAACGGTAGGCGCGGAAAATGTATTCGTCAGCCTCCGTGCGCCCGGCCAGGCTGCGCAACAGCGTGCGGCTCCACGGGTTCCGAACCGGAACCTGGCGCGCGTGCCTGCCGGGGATGTTCACGAAGACTCGGCCGTCGATAACATCGACGTCGCCAATACGCATGTCGATGATCTCGTCCGTGCGCAGTCCAGCACCGCCGGCGAGTCCGAGGAGCGCCTGCGCGTTTTGTCGTTTCAATGATGTGGTGAGGCTCGCCGCCCAGCTGTGCATGGACGCGACCTCAGCGCCGGTGAACGGGCGGCGGCTGGGATTGCGATGCAGTGAAGGGAGACGTGTGACGTCGGTGTCGGCCAGGGTTTCGGCAATGGTTCCGAGCTGGCGCACGAGACCCCACCGGTGGGCTTTGGAATGCTTGGGAAGACGTTCCTGCAGATACCGGTAGATGAGGTTCTGCGTGTACACGCGCTCGACGGTGAGCGTAGTGCCCGTTGAGGTCCACACCCAGGCGTTGAACCGGGCCGACATCGTCATCAGCCGCCGCACGGTCTCGAAGGTGCGGGGTTGCATCCGGATGGCGTTCACGATCGTGAACTCACGCACCGCGTCCCATTGCACATGCGAGAGCTGCGGCCGGTAGCGGATGATGACGTGCCACACGTGGTCGGGAAGCTCTGGGTCCAGGGCGCGGAGGTGGGCGTAGGCCTGGGAGTCGGTGAGGAATTTGTCGTTGAGTCGGTTTTTTGTAGTCACCCAGAGTGTGTGTGCGGCGGATTTTCGGGGCCAGCAGCGGATTTCTCTGAATCGCACCATTCTCGATCACCGCAGCGCAACCAAAGCCCTGATCAGAGCTTTTTAGTGAGTGATTCGCGAAAAGGTGGGATTACCCCCGTTCTGGGGGTAAATATGGCTAGTTTGTCGAGGGCTGCCAGGTTTTTCAGCCCTGAGATCCGCAGTAGTTCCTGGGGTGGCGTGCCGCCGCGAAGGTGGTCGAGCAGCCATGTGGCGCGCATGCGACTGGGGCGCACATCCAGGTCGGTGCGGGCTCGAAGTAGGAAGTCCGTGACCTGGCCGGAGGTCGCGCTGAGTCGACGGGGCGGAAAAGCCAATCGTTGGGTTGGAGGTCCTCGAGGATCCGGCGGAGAGGGCGTTCCCAGTCGGGACGAAGGGGGACGACCCGGGGCCGGCTCTCCCACACGATCACCTGAATGCCACCGGTCCTGATGTCGAGGTCCTGGACGCGAACACCGAGGAGCTCCCGCGAGGCCAGGCCGGCCCCGAGGCCGAGGGCGAGGAGGGCAATCGCGTCTCGGCGCCGATGTTCGGTTCCCTGCGATGTAGCCCAGCTGTTGAGCGCCGCGACCTCTGGGGCCGAATAGGGTTTCGTGGGTGCCGACCGGGAGATCGGCCGGTGACTGCGGTTGAGATCGGCGGGGTTCAGGTTTTCGATCATCAGCCAGAGCGTTGCCCGGTGAGTGGCTCTGCTGCCTTTGGTGTATCTCGTCATTGCCAGATGGATGAATTCTTCGACGGTGGCCCGGCGGAAAATGCGTTTCCGTTCAAGTGGCGTGCCGCGGCTCTGCCAACACCACAAGACGAACCCGACGGCAGCGGGGTAGAGCGAGCGCTCCTCGCGACCCGTTGCTGCTGCGGTGTCGGTCACGGCGGAGGTGATGAACTCGCCAATGACGTCCCAGTAGGGCAGCGCGTTGATGGGCCGGTAGTCGTAGGGCGGCTTCTGGTAGTCGGTCATCGCCGGATCAACGTCTTCGGCACGGAATCAATGCGGACAACGGGGGTGGATTCGCGGGTCGTCAACCACACGCCCGGCACATTCAAGTTGATCAGCAACACCATGGGCCGACCGATGTGACACTGGACAACCTCGAGTAAATCGATGTCGTCGCCGTCCTGGCGCAGGCGATGGGGCGATTGAACCCCGGGACTGGTCACACGTCGAAGTAGCCGTCGGTCGAGGTCGAGCCAGTAGCGAGTGGCGGAGGCCGTCGTTACGACGTAACAGCCGGTTGCGTCATCCGTCAAAGTATCCACGCTGTGCTCCTTCCGGGCCCGACTAGCCCATTTCGCCGATCACTCCGCGGGTGCGGGTGCGGGTGCGATGCTCTGGATCGTGGTGGACAGCTGCCAGTAGTTCTCGACGAAGGCCGACTCGTCATCCTCGGGATTCATCAACCAGTAGCCCCGTGCGCCGACCCCGCAGCGCACGATCTCACGGAGCGGCCGCGTCCGATCGTTCACGGTTCGACTGGCACCTTCGCCGGGGACTCGGGTGACCGTCATCGCGTCCAGATCGAATCGATACGTGGAACTCAGCGTCGTCACAATCCAGCGGCCGCCCTCGGCACCGGTCAACTCCTCCGTCCGTTCGCTGGCCATCACTTGGGGCGATCTGCCGGTTGAGCGGGCACAGGTTCAATGCGCACGACGGTGCTGGAACGTTGCCAGTAGTACTCAACGGTCTCAATGTCGGGGCCTTCGGGGTTTAGGAGCCAGTAGCCGAGCTTTCCAACCCTGCACTCCACGATCTCCCTCAGCGGGCGAGTGGGCCCATTATCCGTGGGGACGGACGAGGGATCGGGAAACCGAAACCTGTCGATGGTCATGGCGTCCAGGTCGATCCGATAGGTCGAGTCCTCAGTCGTGATGAGCCAGCATCCGCCTTCGATACCCCACAGGAAATCCGGTCCACTCGCCCCGCAGTCGCCTGCAGCGCCTTCAGCCATGTCAACCATGCCGCACCCCGTTTCTCTCGGACCGGGTGTCCATTTGTCGGACCTCTCGGGCCTGCTTGAAGGTCAACGCTACGAAAGCTGCCGATTTCAATCAGCCGACTCAGCGACAAACCCGACCAGCCCCGTGGTGAAAGGTAGGACACACGGGAGTCTTCAGCGGCTTCAGCAATAGGCTGCGAGGCAAATAGCCACGTGGAGGTGGACCATGGCCGGAGCAGAGCGTCCCGGGGAACCGGACACCTCGGGGGTTTCCGAGCCCGGTGTGTGGCGGCTCAGGCGTGCCATGGCGGCGAGCCCGGATGTGGTTTCGCCGCAGCTCGCGCGCAGCCTGCAGGCGACAGAGAACATGTGGCGCAGTATCGCCGCAGAGTTTGGGTTGCTGACCAGCGGGCAAGTCGCCGAACGTTTGGGAGCCAGCCCGTCAAACCGGACGCTGGCGGCCAGACGACGCGCTGCGCATCAGATCGCCGGCGTCGTCCGTCGGAACGCCGTCGTGTATCCGGGTTTCCAACTCGATCGGACCCACGGAACGATCATCCCGATGATGGCGCGGCTCATCGAACTGGCGGCGGCAAATGGTTGGTCCGAAGAGAATTTGCTGCTATGGCTGTGCTCTCCGACGACGGCATTTGACGCGGAGGACCGTCCCGTCGATCATCTTGAGCAACCGGATGCAGTGTTGCGTGCGGCCAAGAATCAGTTCGAGGCCCGGTGGTGACGGTGTTGAGGCTGCCCGTGCAAACCACGGGCTTTCGGCGACCCCATACAAGAAGTCGCTCCTGAGCATCCTCAGGAGCGACTTCTTGGATTCGGCTACGTCGTAGGCGCAGCACCTTCCTCACGGGTGCACCGGGCTGCCCGCTGACGGTTTCCGCGACGCGCGTTCGTGGTTGTTTCTAACACCACTGTGTTCGAGGCCTGATCCTGGATTTCAACGCGTAAGTACGCGGCGATTGTGCGCAGGTTGTAGTTGGTGAGCAAGATCGTCACGAAGACTTGGGCAGCAGCGAACCCGCGCACAGTCCGGCGGGAGGCGTCGTCGAGACTCTCGAAAACAGGGTTTTTGACACCGGCGTTCAGGCTTTCAACGGAGTTCCGTGAGTGAGTATGAAATTCCTGCCACTCCGGGCTCCCATACGTGAAGGCCTGACGCTCACGCAGACCGTCGTATTTGTCAAAGGTCACGGACTTCTGGGTGCAGATCTTGTCGGGAAAGTTCGGAAGGTCGTCCTCGTCGACGCGAGGGCGGTTCGAGCGGACGTTGCCTCCTGGAATGTCGCGCAGTGGGCAAGTGACGGCCGGGCTGGCCCCGACGGCGGGGCACATCATGCGGACCCGGCCCTGGTCATCGGCCTTGCCCTTGGGACGAAGCTCGAAGCGAACGCGTTCCTGAATGCGACGTTGAAATGTCTCTGCGTCGATGGTGCCGTTGACGTGATCCCTGGACGCGTCTTGGAGTCTCGTGGGCATGCTGGGGCAGTAGGCCTTGCCTTCGATGAAGGTTGATCCGAAATGGCCGCCTTGCACTCCGAGTCGCTCGACGCGGTAAGCGGTCGACGGTGTGAACCCGAGGTTGAACGTGGGTTCGTGGAGGCGTTCGACAGGAGAGTTGGCGAAGTAGGCCTTGTCGGCATCCGTGATGCCGGGTGCGAGGCCGGTGCTGAGGGCAGAACGCATCAGCGAAACGGCTTCTTCGGCCACCCCGATGTTGGGCATGCTCAGGGTTGCACTGATCGCCAGCTTGGGGAATCGGAATTCCCCGGGGGATTCCGAGTCGACGCGCACGGCGATGTTGGCAGCCCAGCCCCAGCGGAAGTCGCTCCTGCCGTTGTGAGCCCTGCCCAACCACCATCCGGCGAACACGTCGACAGGTGCTGGCTGACGGAGCAGAGGATCGGTGCCAATTTCGTCCGCAACCTTCTGGGCCAGGGTCTTTTTTGAGAACCCGCCGGTGGTGGGCGACGCGATGAATGTCTGCTCGATGGCGAGGTCGATGCGGCTGGTGGCCTGGCGGAGGTGCCGCGGCTGCTGCATGAATGTCATGTGCAGGAACCCCTCCGTGAATTCGTCCAGACGGGCTTTCATCTTCTTCTCGCGGTCGGAGTCGTGCGCATCCAGAACGGCCTGGACCTCCGTGTAGGTGGACGAAGTGTTCCGTTCCTGCGGGAAGGGATCCATCAGGCTGAGCATGCGGTGGAAGGCACGGTGGGTGCGGTCCATCCAGCGCTTCACCTCTCGAGCGTGACCTACGAAACCAGGTGCCGGCTCGGAGAGGCGCAGAAGCGTGCGGGACTCGGCGGGCAGCCGGTGTTGAAAGACCTGTGCGAGGGAGCTGATCTGGAGCGGACCGTGTTCGCTGGCGAGCAGGAGAAACCCAACCAGGATGGCGTGGTCAGAGATGAGGGGGAGTCGTGCGCGGGCGCCGGTGACGTGAGCATCTTCGTTTCGCCACGCATCCAGCTTGTCGAGAATGCCGGTCTGGAGAACCCGGGAGTGGGCCAGAGCGACCTGCTGCGTAGTGAAGACATGGTCTGTGCGACCGCCGGAGTGGATTTCGGATGCGCTCATGCCGCCGCAATCGGTGGTGTCCGGTGTGCTGGAGTCAGCTGTCATGGTTGCCCGCAGCTTGGAGAGACGGTTGTTGTCGGAGTTGAGGTTGTCGGTGAATCGGTTGTTTGTCATAAAACATATGTGTGCGGCGGATTTCGGGCCCTGAGCAGAATTCGGCCATATTCGTCATCGTCCAACCCCCTGCCTGAAGGTAATGCCTGATCAATTGCAGAAAAAGAATTTCAAAAGAAATTCTGAGATTGTCGGATCCGTCGATATTGGAACGCCTCGCACCACAACCGTAGGAAGAATTCGCGGATCAATCCGCCGATTCATGGACGAAGTTCCATGAGTCTGCGACCGACCGCGCACCTTGGGGCTGCCCCGCGCATGACCTCGTCGAGGCCGCCACCCCGGTGGCCACGACGGGCTACCGATGAACGGCACGAATTCCCAAGAGAACCTGTACGCCAAAGCCGAGGCGCTCTGGCTGAAAGATCCAGATCCGGACCCACGCTCGGCCTGCTACGCGGAAGCCGACAAGAACAGTGCACACCGCGACGCTTCCCGACCGACCACAGCCAAACGCCCAGCCAACTGGGTCTCAGCGCTGTATGGCTACGAAGACTACTGGCGTGAAAACGGGCGAACCCCGCGCGAGCGCACCCGAAACCTTGCCACCCCCCCCGCGGAAGAACGGCGCCGGGGCGAGTGGGCCCGATACCAGCGCCGCTTCGAAGACAAACTCTGCCGATACCAGCTCCTTCGGCTAGACGTCTCACCGGCATTCAAGTGGGATCCCCACGACCAGGCATGGCAGGAAAACTTCGACGCTTGCGTCCAACACGTCGACCTGACCGGGAAACTGCCGTACCTCAACGGTGCAGACAAGGTGGAGTTCGCGCTGGCCCGATGGCTGGGCCGGCAGCTCCGACAGTTGCAGATGGGGACACAGCCCGAGAGCCGGGCCGCACAGCTCACTGTGCTCATGGCCCTGCAGAACACCGGATCCGGACTCCGCCACTCCCGCTGAGAGCGGGACACTCGAAAGACCGACTCGTCGACAACGGATGCCCGGCGTGCACCCCACAAGGAACACCGCACCATAATTTGGTCACATGGCCGTTCACGAACCAGAGTCCCGAAGCGGGTGTCTCACGCTCGGTGATCGCCGAGCGTGGGACAAGACAGCGAGGGCGCTGTGATGACAGCGACAGGGTCGGGCGCACTGTCCGCCACCAGTCGCATCGGCTTCCTCGGCGACACCCACGGTGACATGCAACACGTGCTGGCCGTGGCGAAAACGATGTCAGACCGAGGGATCGAACTCTTGGTGGTCCTGGGTGATTTCGGTTTTCTGTGGCCGGGGCGCAACTGGGGTATCGATATTGACAAGCTGAGCCGGCGCCTCAAGATGACGGCCCAGACCCTCGCGTTCGTTGACGGCAATCACGAGGACTTCGACCTCCTCTACAAGTTCCCGGTGGCCGATGACGGGCTGCGCTGGATCCGACCGAACATCGTCCACATCCCGCGTGGTTACAGGACCGTGCTCGCAAGCGGCGCCACCCTTGCTGCCCTCGGCGGCGCCAACTCGGTCGACATCGGCCACCGAGTCTTGGGGCGTTCCGTCTGGGTGGAAGAGTCGATCACCAACGCTGACCTCACCAAGCTCGGCCCTGACCATGCCGACGTGCTCATCGGACACGATGCGCCTTTGGACCTCCCGTCCCTAGACGCGTGGCTGGCGGCAACAAACCACGGGTGGCCACCAGCCGGCCTCAAGTACTCCGCCGAAGGACGAGCCATGTTCCATCGCGGGTTCCAGCAGGCACGGCCCCGGCTCTACCTCGCCGCCACTACCACCGGCACATCGATGAACTGGTCACCTACGGCCCCGGCGACCTGGAATTCCAGACACGTGTCGTGATCCTGGACCAAGGCGGATCAGCATCCGGGGTCAGTCAAGCCATCCTCGACGTGCGCACCCTTGGACTGGAATTCATGACCCGGGATGGTGGCAAAGAAGGACGCACGGACTGAAAGCGGATGCGCCCGAGGATGGCGGAGGCCGCCGCCGGCACTCCGAGGCCGGGTATGTCACACCTGTGGAATTGGAGATGCAACACTCATCACAGGCCGCAGAGATCCAACTCGCCGCTCAACCCGTGTCCACTCTCCGGGTCAAGGCCACGGCCACAGGTCATGGAGAGTCGAGATGCGTGACTATCTACAGCAATGCTGGTGGCACCCCATTGTTCGATTTGAAGCAACACAGGGCAAAAGGATTCCCTACAATCGTCATCTCCTTGAATAGAGACCGCGCCGCCGGCGTTGTTGGTATGGCCTCCGGCGCTGCGCTCGGCGCAGGCTACGAACTTCGCGGCAGTAGGGTTGTTCAGAGATACGCGCGGGGCGGGCCGCGGGAGCAAGGGGTAAGTGGATGGCGCTCGAGATAGCTGGAGGTGGCTCAAGCGCCGTCGCCTCGTCGTCGCATGCGGCGTGTGCGCGTTTTCGTGGCACGGATCCGCTGATCACAGGAATGACGCGCAGGAATCTCGCGAAGGCTGTCGGATTTGCTGACGCGTCGGGATCAATTCCGCAAGCGCGGTGGATGCGCGCGATGACGTTCGAGCGACTCGTGCGCAACGAGGACTTCGCGGGGAAGATCGCGACGCGGACTGTCGGTGCGCTCGAGCTCGGCCGGCCGGCTGAGGTCGTAACTGTAGACGCGCACATGAACGTCGACACCACGGCACGGGTGCTCGAAGCCGCCCACGATCGGGCGATCAGAAAGGGTGCCGCGACCCTCGTATTTCAGCTGGCGGTGCCGTTTGTCGGCTTCGAGGACACGCGCGCCACCGATGTGAAACCTGACTTCGCGGTGGTGGCTCCCGCGGTCCATGACCGAAACGTGTCGTGGCTAGTCATGGGCGACGCGAAAGACTACGAGCGGGTGCGGTCGCGCATCGACGACGCACGCATGCTGAAGGGATTCCTCCAGGTCGCGGTTGGTGCAGAGTCGGCGCGGGCTTGGTCGCGCCTGCCCGCAGGCATGGCTGTGCACACGTTCGGCGTACTCGCCGTGCCCCGGAACGCGTTCCTCCAGCCCGAGCCGGTAGTCGAGAACCTGCACGATCACCGCGAAGAGGTCAACCTCCGAATAGAGGAGCGTCGGCGCGAGGCCGAATTGTCGGGCCACACGCCCGACCAGGGCGTGACCTCGCTCGTGCAGCACCTCGAGGCCACCTTCGACCCGGCAGCATGCACGACCTGCACCCTCTTCTCTTACTGCCGTGACGAACTGCGTCGCTCGAACAATCCTGGCGACCTGTTGATCGAGCTCGGCATTGGCCGCGGCATGCGCCGCCATGCGCTCGGCCTCGTCGACGGCGTCACCGAGGTCGGCCCCGTGCCGGCATCGACAGTTGCGAGCATCGCGGCCACCCTCACGGGCCTTGCTCAGTTGACAGGGCAGCGCCGTGTCGACCAAGCAGGCATGCCAGGCATGGTCAGCGTCGTGCTCGCGAAATCGGATGCGGCGTCGCTTGGCGTTCACGGCATCGGCGTGCAGCGAGTCACGGCCGACGGGCGCGAGGAGTGGGAGTACACAACCTTCGACGATCCACAGTCGCCCGAAACGCGCCGGCTCGTCATGCGGCGCGTCGGCAGCGCGCTGAACCGCGCGATGCGCGACCAGCGCAAGGAGGCACACGGGGGAGCACCCGATGCCGTTCACCTTGTCGTGCCCGACAATGTCACGGCGGATGTACTCGTATCGATTGCCGACAATCTCGCGGGCGTCGAGCTGAGCCGCCTGCGCTGGCAGCGGGACAAAGACCAGGGGCGCCCTGCGCTGACTTACGACGGGGAGCCAGCAACTGTGCCTCGCCCAATCTCTGAGGTCGAGCGCACCGCCATCGCCCTTCTACTCGAGGACGACCGTTCCCGCGCGTTTAAACTGCGCTCTCCGGTCATTGACGTGCGTGCCGTGCTGGCGCGCCACATCGTCGTCGGCGGACCCCTGGCAAGCGCTGGTCGTCTTGACTACCTCGTCGGTTGGGCCGAGGCACACGAAAGCGCCCCGATCGATCATCGCGCTTTTGCTGACGAGATCGAGGACTCGGCGCACACTCCGGGCGCTCGACTGGCGAACGCGACATCCGACGCGATCCACGAGGCGCTCGTCGGTAGCCGAGGCAAGCCGAGCGACGCTCCAGTTGCCGACCCTGAGCTATATGTGAGCCTCGTGACTGAGGAGCTGCGGTACAAGGCGAAGATCCTCGATCGGGCGCTCGACGCACTAGAGGGCCTCCCGTCATCGACATTGCGTGCGGCGTACCGCGCGATCGAGTCGGATGCGCAGGAGGTGTGGCGTCGGCGCCTCACCCTGCACGCGTCGGATCTCGTGCGCTTCGGCCGCACGTACCGACCGTGGCGCAACTCACTTGTGCCAATGATTGAGAGCGACGGCACGTGCGCCTCGCAGCTTCTCGCGCTGTCCAATCCGCAGGCCGCGAATGACCTCGCGTCCGACGCCGGAAATCGGTTCCTAGCGTTCGCCAAGGTCGTTTCCGCGGATCCGCTGGTGTTCGACGTTGACTCACGGCGCATCGTCGACGGTTCGCGGGTGGCGCTGCTCACCCGCAACGACCAAGCGTGTACAGAGACGCCCGGCGTTTGGGCCGACACGAGCCCGGGGGGATCATTCAAGATCAACGGGCTCGCGATAGGCGCGCTCGAATGTATCGATAAGGACATCCCGCAGCGACTGCTCTGGGAACCGCAGACCGTGCCGCTCCTCGAAGAGGGCGATGAGCTGGTGATCGCTGACTTCGCGTGGTTCTCCGACCTCAAGGGTAATGGGGTGCTGTCAGTGAAGAAGCCACAGTCCGACAAGACGTCGGCGCCTAAGTCTGACTGCTTGCCCGAGTCCTACGGCGACGACTCGCAGGCGCACAGGTGGTGCTGCCGCCCGCATGAGGACCGCGAGGCGGAGTACTCGGATCAGCTCGCCGAAAAGCGAGCGCGGGGTGAGTTGAACCCCGAGACCTGGCCGCCGGTGCGCGACGGCGACGCGTTCGAGGTATCGGCGGCCGGAGCAGTGGCGGGCAACCCGTTCGAGCTTCCTCCGGAAAACGCGCCCGACGATCAGACGATGGATGACCTGGAGTGACTGTCATGCAGGACGGGACTAGCCACTTTCGGGATCCGCTCGTCGTCGCTTCGAGCCAGGTCCATCATGAGGACGCGGCAGTACTCAACGACCGCGTCTCCGACGAGGCCAGCGTCGAACTCGCCGACATGCTTTCAGGAGCATCGCCCATGGAGCGCTTGCTGCTGAAGGCAGCCGCGGGCGCAGGCAAGTCATACGCACTGAAGCGGCTCGTCGTCGAAGCGACCCAGCATTCGCATGGCCACAGGATCGCGATCACGGCGTTTACGAACAAGCAGGTGCGTGCGCTTGCCGTCTCGCTGGGCGAGTCGCTCGGTAGGGACGCCGTTGCACTGCTTACGAGCAAGGCAGCGTTCGCTGAGACACCGGGCAATGTGCTCAACGCGGCGACGGTCGTTACGTCAACGAAGGATTTGCCGAGCGATGTCAAGGCCGTGGTCGCCACGGTCGCACGCTTCGGGTCGCTGGGCGAACTGAAGCGACTGCGCGACCACTTCGGTCCCGGTGCGAACGGAACAGCACCATTCGACGTGCTGTTCGTCGATGAGGCGTGGCAGATTGCGCATCACCTGTTCGACAAAGTCACGAAGCTCGCGCCGTTGTGGGTGGGCGTGGGTGACGTCGGGCAGCTGCCGCCACTCGAAATCGGCGAGAACCCGTGGAGAGGCGACCCCGGCTACAATCCGTACCGCGCGTGGCCGACCGACTATGACGACGCGCGCACGTGGGCTCGCGAGTTGCCGGCAGTATGGCGTCCGGCCTGGGGACACCTTGCCCTCTGGCGCGCGTTCTATCCCGAGTGGTCGTCCCTCGATTGCGTCGCGGGACCGGGTGACCGGACGATTGACGTCGGTTCGATGGAGGACGGCGTTGCTGAAATTTGGCGTCAGGTGGGTACAGGCGTGCCTACCCTGCTCGAGGTCGCCGGGCTGCCCGATTCCGAAGCCGCCGACATCGACCTGCCGCTCATGGGTTTCGTCGAGGCGCTGGTCGACGAGTTCTTTGCTAGCGAGGCGTCGCTCGTCTCGGCAGTGTACGACAACGACGTGCCGGGCCGCCCGACGGGCGCGTGGGCGACGACGCGCCCGCGAGGGGAGCAGCCAGATCCACTTGTCACGATCCTTGCGACGCGCAACCAGTCGGTCGACGATGCCACAGAGGTGGTCGATCGACTGCAGCGGAAGTACGACTTGACCGACAGGGACATTGTCGCGTCAACGGTCGACTCTTGGCAGGGCCAGACGAGCGGTATCACGATCGCAGTGCACCCGCTGAACGGGGCGAACGAGCTCGACGCGTTCAACTCGGCGTTTGGCCGCCTTGCCGTTGCGTGCACGAGGGCGACCCACGGCCTCCTCATGGTGGCGCGGCCAGGGCTGGACGAGCTTCTCGCGAATGCTCCCGCACGACCGGGTACGCCGTTCGGCGAGCCTGGCACGCGCCAACTTCCTCGGCAAACCCACGCGCGTATCCTCGCGACGTTCGCGCGAGGGGTTATCGACGTGTCGGATGACGAGTGACCGCCAAGATGGATGAATCGAACTTTGTGCCCAATCCCGATGAAGGAGTGCCGTGTCCCGCCTGAATGATCTGCTGAGGCGGCTCGAGACCGTCGATCGCGCGCTCGGCCAAGACTTGAAACGCGAGGTCGACGCCCTCACCGACCGCCGCGCGTTCGGTCTCAACTTCGAGCGCCACGCGCCAGAAGCAGTCGAGCTTCCCGGCCGCCCCGTTCGCCGCACAGATAAGGTGCGAATCCTTGCGCCGCGCGGCTCGAAGGTAAGCATTGGTGACCAGCGGTTGTGGCGCGTCGTGGCAATCGCGAAGGACTTCGCGGGCACGCGCACGGGAACGCTCGAGCTCATAGAGGACGAGACGGAGACGACCGAGGCGCTCGTCGATGACCTAGTTGTGGTCGCCGAAATCCGCGACGCAATCTACCCCGGGCTCGTCTCGACCGGAAAGGTGGAGCGCGGCGGCGATAAGCCGTACCACGCCGTCATCAACGCCGAGAACTACCACGCGCTCCAGACGCTGCTCTTCACCCACCGCGCGAAGGTCGACGCAATCTACATCGACCCTCCCTACAACACCGGCGCGAAGGACTGGAAATACAACAACGATTATGTCGAGGGAGAGGATCTCTACCGGCACTCGAAGTGGCTCGCGTTCATGGAACGCCGGCTCAAGATTGCGAAAGAGCTACTAAACCCAGCCGACTCAGTTCTCATCGTGACTATCGATGAGAAGGAGTATCTCCGGCTGGGGCTGCTGCTGGAACAGACGTTCTCCGACGCGCGGATTCAAATGGTGTCCGCGCGAATCAATCCCTCGGGGGTGGCGCGCGGCGGCGAGTTCCGCCGAAGCGACGAGTACATCTATACCGTCCGAATCGGCGAGAGTGTTGTCGAGCCCGTGGTACTTGGCCCAGAGTGGGAGATTGAACAGAGGCGCGGAGCGAACGAGGACCTGGCGTGGAACAAGCTTCGCCGTACTGGTACAAACACCGCTCGGACCGATAGGCCCAACCTGTTCTACCCCTTGTTCATTCGGTCGAGCGATCGCCAACTCGTCGGTGTCGGTGAGCCCCTGCCGCTCGATGCTAGTCTCGAGACCGTTTCAGGGCCGGAGGGCACAACAAGTGTGTGGCCGATTCGAGCCGACGGTTCTGAGGGGAACTGGCAGATTGGACCGGCTAGCGTCCGCACCGCCCACCAGCGCGGCTTCGTTCGGATTGGCAATCCGAATGTCCGCGGCTATGCGGTCTACTACCTCAAGGCGGGCGAACAGCAGAAAGTGAATTCTGGATACTTCAACGTAACTGGCCACCGGCCCGATGGGTCTGTGATGGTGGCTCGCGGCGAAGGAGCAGATAGCGGGGTGGTGCCCACGACACAGTGGGTGGTGACGGGTCATGATGCGGCTACGCACGGTTCGCGTATGCTCCTCTCTATGATCCCGGGTCGGAAGTTTCCGTTCCCCAAAGCGTTGTATGCGGTCGAGGATGCTCTTCGATTCTTCGTCTCGAAGAAGCCCAATGCCGTGATCCTCGACTTCTTTTCCGGCTCAGGTACCACCGCTCACGCGGTGATGCGCCTGAATAAGCAGGATGCGGGACGACGCCGCTCGATCAGCGTCACTAACAACGAGGTCGCAGCCGACGAACAAAGGCGTCTGCGGGCAGCGGGCCTTCGACCCGGGGATCCCGAGTGGGAGAAGTGGGGAATCTGTGACTACATCACAAAGCCCCGCGTCGCAGCGGCGATCACCGGGAAGACGCCGGATGGCGATCCGATCAAGGGCGACTACAGGTTCACTGACGAATTCCCGATGGCGGACGGCTTCAATGAGAACGTGGAGTTCTTCACCCTCACTTACCAGGCGCCACTGCGTGTTTCATCGAATCGCGAGTTCGCACAGGTTGCGCCATTGCTGTGGCTGCGAGCCGGTTCGGAGGGGCGAAGGATTGAGGACATCACGGCGGGCTGGGATGTTGCCGACACCTACGGTGTACTCGCAGACCTGAACCAGTCGGGCGCATTCCTCGAAGCCGCCGCTGGGAAGACCAAATTCCGGACGGCCTTCATTGTGACCGACGAGGATCGCCTGTTCGAGGCGGTCGTGCGCGAGCTGCCCGATAACGTTGAGCCGGTGCGTCTGTACGAGGCTTACTTGCACAACTTTGAGATAGAGACACGCCGGAGCACGCTATGAAGTTCACGCTGAAGGACTACCAGGAGGATGCAGTCGACGACGTTCTCAACACGCTCGAGCGTGCCCGCGCGGCGTGGGTGAGGGACGGCGACGAGACCTCGATCGCGCTCACAGCTCCGACCGGTGCAGGGAAGACGGTCATGGCTGCTGCAGTGATTGAGGCGCTGTTCTTCGGCTCGGAAAAGTTCGACGTCGAGCCCGACGAGGGCGCGGTCGTACTGTGGTTCTCAGACGACCCAAACCTCAACGAGCAAACGCGAATGCGTCTCATGGATGCGTCCGAGAAGTTCACGTCGTCCGATCTCATCGTGATCGAGCCGCCGTTCGCGCAGCCTAAGCTCGACCCGGGGCGCGTTTACTTCCTCAACACGCAGAAGCTGTCGAAGAACTCAAAGCTCACCCGCGGCCACGTGGCCGACGAGAGCCAGCTCGACCTGACCGAAGTCCGTACCCCCGACCTGCAGGGATACACGATTTGGGAGACGATCGCTAACACGATCGCCGACGAGGACCGCACGCTGTACCTCGTGCTCGACGAGGCGCACCGTGGGTTCAACACGAACACCAGCCGCGACAAAACCACGCTCGTGCGACGCCTCGTGCAGGGTCATGCCGGGTACCCACCGATCCCAATCGTTTGGGGCATTTCGGCGACCATTGAGCACTTCCGTACTGCGATGACAGAGGCCGACGCGTCGAAAGACCGTCGCGCATTCCCGCCCGTTATGGTGGATCCTACGCGCGTGCAGGAGTCGGGTCTTGTTAAGGACATCGTCAGCCTCGACATCCCCAACGAGGCGGGCAACTTCGACACCACGCTTGTCAAGCTCGCGGCGCAGAAGCTGGTGGCCTCGTCCGGGCGATGGGCCGAATACTCGAGGGACCAGGGCTTCACCGAGAAGGTCGTCCCGTTGCTTGTACTGCAGACACCGAACACCCCGGACCCTGACGAGATTGGTCGCGCACTCGACGTTATCGCCGAGGTGATGCCCGAGCTGCACAGCGGCAACGTCAGCCACGTGTTCGGTGAGCATTCCAGACAGCACTTCGGCCGCTGGGCCGTCGAGTGGATCGAGCCGCAACGCGTGCAGGAGGCGTCCGCCGTGCGCGTGCTTATAGCAAAAGACGCGATCTCGACAGGGTGGGACTGCCCGCGTGCCGAGGTCATGTTGTCATTCCGTCCCGCGAAGGACAACACGCACATCACGCAGCTTCTAGGTCGGATGGTGCGCAGCCCGCTCGCGCGCCGCGTTCCCGGTGACGAGGCGCTTAATGCAGTGGAATGCATCCTGCCGTTCTTCGACCGCACCACAGCCGGTAAGGTCGTGCGGTATCTCACAGGACAGCTCGACGAGATGCCAGGTACCGGTGGCACCAAAAAAATCCTTCTTGATGGTCGTGAGCTGCGCTCCAACCCCGCGATCCCTGAGGCTGTGTGGGAGCTATGGGACACCCTTCCCACGCAGACCCTCCCGAAGCGCGGTGCCCGTCCCGTCAAGCGTCTTGTGGCTCTCGCACAGTCGCTCGCGATGGACGGCGTGCACCCACGAGCCCTCGCCGTTGCCGAACGTGAGATGCACCTGGTACTCGACACGTATGCTACGCGCTATGGCAGCCTGCTCGACGAGCAGATCGACGAGGTGTTGCGCGTCCAGCTGCAGCAGATTCTTGGTACCTCGACGTCGACCAAGCTCACGTACCGCGACTTCTCCATGCGCGCGGACGATCGGGCGATCCGGTCGGCGTTCGAGGATGCGAAGAAAGCGTTCGGTGCCGACATCGCCCATTCCTACGTGAACTATCTCGCGGGAGAGGGCGAAGACGACGAACTGCGCGACGCCTACGTACGCACGGCCGCGCTCGCCATGATCAAGGAGATCCGCGAGAAGGTCGACCAGGAGTCGACCGAGCTGGTTGACCGCTGGTTCGCGCGGCACCGCGTTGCGATCAAGGCATTGCCCGACGTGCGCCAGCAGGACTATGAGGACATCCGCGCGATGACCACGGATCCACAGCGCGGGGAGCTCGGCCGACCTCGGTCACGCTTGGAAGACTTCATGGTTCTCGAAGCCGACGACCAGCTAGCCGACGCCCCACTTATTGGCCTGCACCTTATGTCTGACGCCGACGGGATGTTCCCGATGTCGTCGCTCAATGCGTGGGAGAAGAAGGTCGTGCTCGCCGAGCTCGCCGTGCCGGGTGCGGTCGGGTGGTACCGCAACCCGCCGCGGTCCGCATTCGACTCACTGGGCATCGCCTACCGCGACGCACAAGGCAACTGGCGCACGATGTATCCCGACTTCGTGTTCTTCCATAAGGTCGGCGGCGAGGTCAAGGCGTCCATCGTCGACCCGCACGGCACCCACCTCGACGACGCCGTCCTCAAGCTAAAGGCACTCGCGGAGTTCGCGCAGGAGTACGGCGACGCGTTTCACCGGGTAGAGGCTGTCGCTGCGGTCGGGAATGCAATGAAGGTGCTTGACATGACGATCCCCGCGGTGCGCGACGGGGTGCTTCACGACGACAAGTCCGCGATCGATTTCTACAAGGCCGACTTCGCGATCGAGTATGGCGTGTGAATTGTGAGGGGCCGGACGGCCCTCGCCGGCCCGTCACCGCTGCGGTGCGGCCGAGCATATGTTTCGCACGTCGCACTCGCGGCATTTGCGGCGGCCCGGCTTCGGCTCGAAGTCGCGCCGGCGCAGGCTGTCGAGCGTCGCGATAATCTGAGTCTCAGCTTTCGTGACGGCGTCTTTGTCGATAGGAACGTCGAAGCGCCGCTCGGCTCCGAGGTCGTGTATGAAGGCGGCGCCAACGTCGAGCCCCTCGCGGCGGCCGGCTTCGGAGTAGATCTGCAGTTGTAGAGGGTCGATCTGCCCGCCCGTGGACGTCTTGTAGTCAACAATCGCGAGGCGACCGACCTGACCGCCCTGGTTGTCGTAGATCACGTCGGCCCGGCCAGAGATCACGGCCCCGTCGATATACAGTTCGAACGGACGCTCGGTCGCCCATGTCCGCAGCAACTCCGTCGAGTGGTCGTTCACGTAGCGCATCACGAGTTTGCGTGCTTTCTCGCGCATCTCTTTGTGACCGGCTTTGTTGGCGTAGGGCAGGAAGAATTCGGAATCGAGCAGCTGGTCGACCTGATGCGCCGTGGGTACTGTGCCCGTTGCCTGCGTTCGCTCGGCCAGTACGCGCATTGTGTGGTGTACTGCGTTGCCATAGCCCATTTCCGGCTGGATCGCCGGCATGAAGCCAAGCTCGTTCTTTAGCAGGTAACTGCGCGGGCACGACTCGAACGTCGCGAGCTCGCTGTAAGTTATAGCCAGGTCAGCTCCGGACAAGAATCCCTTGCTCGTCGCCGAGGTCGGGGTCCCTGCCGTGTCGTAGGCGTTCACGACCTCTGCGTAGTAAGGCGATGCAGCGCGGTTCTTTCCGCCGTTGAGGCGAGAGAAGCTCGACAACAGCACCGCGTCGCGGGCACGCGTGATTGCGACGTAGAACAGGCGGCGCTCGTCGGCGTCGGTGCCCTCATAACGCTGCTCGTCGAAGCGGCCGAGCAATTCCTCGGGCCAAACCTGGGCGCGTCCGCTCATGCTTGACGGGAAACGCGTCTTCACTAGTGACGGCAGGAACACGACAGGCCACTCCAGACCTTTCGATCCGTGAATAGTGCCCAGCGCGACACCGTCGTCGAGGTGGCCCTCCTCGCCAGCGAAGTCGTCGTAGTTGCTTACCGCGTAGTTCGTTAGCAGGATCGCGAGATTCTTGTAGAACCACAGACCGCCGCTGCGTCCGCCGACTTGCTCGCCAGGCTTGGCTTGATCCCTCCGAGACCGCCAGCTGACGCCCTCGTAGTCGGCGAGCACGGTCGTGAACCGGGCGATCGTGCCAAGGCGATTGCGGGTGAGTTCATCGGACAGGTCCCACTTCTTAACGCCGAGCATCCCCATCAGCTCGTAGAAGTCGCGCACGAGACTCTCGTTGAACGAGCTCGCCAGAGCTTTTTGCTTCCAACCCTCGAGGTGCGCCGAGAGCTTCGGGCGCGTCTCGTCGGGGAGGTCGAACGCGGCGGTGTAGTCGTCGACCAGCCGCTCCAGGGTGATCCGCTGCCGCTGCCCGTACTTTGCTGTGGTCCAGTCGATGTCGCTGATCCACGCGTAAGTTGCACCGAACACTTGGGGTTCGGACTGTGCGAACAGGCCCGAACGACCGCCCGCTTGCACGGGGATTCCGGCCTTCGCTAGGGCGTCCATCAGTGCGGGGTACGCTGCCCGACCGCGTACGAGCATCGCCATGTCGCGGTATGGGAGGCCTTTCGTGTGGAGGTCCACGATCTGGCGGGCGATCTCGTCTGCCGCGTCGTGCTCGCTGCCCGGGTCGCGTGAGAGAGCGACACTCGATCCGTCGGCCTCGCGGAACGGCAGCATCTGTTTGGCGATGCGGCCGGGTATCGTCTGCGCGAACAGGTTCGCGACCTCGACGATGCCGGGGCGCGAACGGCGGTTCGTGAGGAGCTTGAACTGAGCAACGGCTGGGTACCGGTCGGCAAACGTAACGATGTTCGCGACCGACGAGCCACGCCACTGGTAGATCGCCTGGTCATCGTCGCCCACGACAACGACGTCGGCGGTGCCATGCGGCTTCGCGAGCAGCTCAACTAGCTTCTCCTGCGCGGGGTTAACGTCCTGGTATTCGTCGACGATGAGGTGGCGCAGGGGAGCAGTGACCGCTGCCAGGACCGTCGGATCGGCAAGCGCTTCAACCGCGCGCACAATCTGCGTGCCGAACGACATGAACTGAAAGCGGTCGAGCGTCGCGTAGTACGCATGCACAGCGGTTTGGAAATCACTCGCCGGTAGCGACTCGACGTCAATTAGCTCGTTCTCGATCACGTCAATGCCGCGCTGGAACGTCCCGATGCTCTTGAAGGTTCCGTCATTCGGTGTCAGGTCGTTGATGCCGATGAACCGGCACTCCTGGTAGACAAAGTTTGTTAGTTGGCTCGCGTCGAGCGGCGTGTACGTCTCGTAGCGCGGCACGTGCGTCTGCAGCATGCGGAAACAATAAGCGTGGATCGTACCGACAAACAGGCGACCCAGTTGATCCGTTGCCTCGGCGCCCATCCGGGCGGTAACGCGCTCGCGGATACGCTCCTTCAGCTCGGAGGCAGCCTTCTCGGTGAATGTGAACGCCACGATCGACTCGGGAGCCTCGCCGTCGGCGAGCAGCGACGCCACGCGCTGCGAAACGACCTCGGTCTTGCCAGACCCGGCCGCCGCGATGATCTGGATGTGGCTGCCTCGATGTGCGACCGCCTTCGCGGCGTCGCCTTCAAGCTGCGGGATATCAGAGCTTGTCACCGAGGGACCTTGAGTGACAGGGGCGATTCGAAGGCCGGGCAGGATGGGTGTAGGCAGGGGAATGGCGAGGGTCGCTGCCTTGGCAAGCGGGGAGACCGCGGTGAATGGCTTCGGAATCTGAATTATCGCCGTCTTGGCAGGCGGCACCCACTTGAACTTCACTGCCACCCCTGCTCGTCGGTCTGGGGTCAGCCTATCGTCGAGGTCGAGCATTCCCCGTCGCCCCCACCGTCAGGTTTACGACGAACGAGTTTGAGAATTCAGCCTCCTCCGGCAGGCGCAGGTGGTAGCCGATCCGGTGCGGTCCGCACCGCAGGGTGAAGCGCCGCGTGATGATGCTATGCTCCGTGCGCTTGGCCGACGAGCGGTCGGCCAGGCAGGCCAGACCCGTCGCCCGGTAACGGCACACACGTCGCGATCCAGATGCGGGTGTTGCTTGCGGCGACGCCGACCGGTTTTGTCCGGCAATCGGTTCGCTGTCTGGTCCTTCAGCGTCGACTTAGCCCGTTGGGACACTGTTGGTCAGGCTGCCTTTGGGAATGACCTCTTTGAGGACGACTGGGAGCGCCTCAGAGAATGTCAGGGACGGATGCTGCGCATGGGTATGACGATGCCACCGAGACGGATGGCGTGGCTGCCCGTCTATCATCCAGACGGTGAGGCCAAGAAAGTCGATCTCAGTCTGGAGCCACGCCAACTGATCCCGGAAATGGTACCGAGCGGCACCTGATGGCTCCTGACAGCCATAGGCCAGAATCACCGCATCAGCGGTTTTGAGGGCTGCGGTCAGTTCCGAGCGGGCAGCGATCCATCCCTCGGGTTCGACGCCGGCGATGGTTATGCCGCGAGTGCGATAGGTGGAGATGGAGAACACGTTGGCGATGGAGACTGTTGAGTGGCCGAGCGTCTCCTTTGCCAGTTGCACTCGTTGGAGCGTGCGCGCCCCGCTCGTGGTCGGAGGGTTCGAGAGGATCACCAGGAGGTGACCATCCCGAAGTGGAGGAGTTGGGAGCATCGCTTATCGAACCCTTATGGGGTCGACTGCGGTCTCGCGGGTCCTGTGGCCGACCTGAGCCAGCGTCTCTCCCAGAATGTCGCATTGCCTCCCAAGACTTACTCGAAGGTTGTTCACAGTCTGTCGATCCAGGTGTCTTCCTCGCGGTCTGCCCAAGCGTTGCCTGTGCGTTCGGTTCCCAGGGCACGAGTCCGCTCTGCGAGCCCGAGAATGAGCTGCTGTGCGTGCGAAGCCTGCAACTCGTCGGGGGAGCGCACCCGTTGGGCAGTGAGCTGAAAGACGACCTCGAATTGCGCTCGCGCGTCCAGCACTCCGAGGCATTTAAATGCCTCGCGAATCGTGCTGCGTTGCTCTGATGAGATCATTAGGGGCATGGCTGCCGAGACCGCGGGAGGGCCGCCAAGGTCAAACAGCGAAAGTTCATCGGGCATGTGAATGGTTCCTCTGGAGGACTGGGCATTTGCGAATTGATGTCAAGACGAACTTCAACGGTACCCCGGGGAAGCAGGTCGCCCTCGGCCACGAACTGGAGACTTCCTGCCGCTATCGGCCAGGCAGCGGCAGGAAGGCACTAAGCGAGAGTGCGAGACGCTCCGTCGATCTACCGCACGCCCGGGATTTCGCCGAACTGGGCCTCAAACAGACGCGCCCAGGTGTGCGCCGCAGCCATGTCGAGCCCAAAGATGGGTGCACCCACGAGCGCGCCGGGCAACCGGTAGATGGCCACACCGTTCTTCGTGCCCAGGTAGTCGACACCAGCTCCGACGCGGGCCCTGAGGGCGACGAGGACCGAGTGGGCATTGCGCTTCGTGCTCCGGGTGGCGAATGGGACGTGTGTCAGCCCGGTGTCCGCGCTCGCCGCAGCACTCTGAAGGTCTGCGAGCAGTCGCACCATTTCCTCAGGGACGAGATCCGTGTCCCCGAGCCACAGCTGTTCGATTACCTCGGTGCCCGTCATTCCGTCCCGCAGCTGCGCGAACGTTTCGTAACCGTCGATGCTCCAGACCTCGACCGTGACGCCGACGGGCATGGAGGGCTGCAGCATCCCGGTCAGGTGCTGGGCGATGTCGGCCGGACACGTCTCTGCGTCAAAGAGGTCAGCGATTTTCGCTGAGATCGAGGTGGGCTAGCGGGGTGGTCGTGTTCTTCATGGTGCTCCAGGGGTGTGAGCGGCTCGAGCAGGATGATACGACTCTTCGTGATGAAGCTCACCCGGTCGATCGAGACGTGGAATAGAGGACCGGCTGGTCGCTCCACCGAGTACATGCGCGGGATGGGGTCGCCGGCGCGCGGGGATTTCAGTGGCGGGCTGCCGGCCGAGCCGCAAGGCGTCCCGGTGATGATGTGCGACGAGGCTTCGGAGGCTATAACGGGGGTGGGTGGCCGGTCGCTGGCCCGGTTGATCCGGGAAGGTGCCTGTCCCGGGGAGTGCGCCGGGGCTTGTCATATGAGCCCTTATCGGCACAACTTCGCCTTCATTCCACTCGAATTGAGGGGTCGGCGGGTAAGTCTTAGCCGAGTTCGCACAACGCTTGAAATCGGTCACTCCCGATCGGAATCTCCGCATTGATCTCCCGGGACCACGAGGAGTGGGCGTGCGACCAGTTCTTGACGGTGACCGGTCCGTTTTGGGTGAAGATCCTTGCTTTCAACGGGTATGTGGAGGGCCACGTTCCAACTGTTACAACGAGGTCGCCGGCAAGCTCGCCGCTCGGGGCGCCACCGCTCCATGTGCACGTGTATCGACCGCCGGGGAACGCGTTCACATTGCTCAGAATAAAGACAGCGGCGATAGTGATGGCGACCCACACCCAGGGCCGCTTGAGGAACGGTTTTAGGGGCGCATTCGTCGCAGATTGGACAGACATGGGGTTCCTCGCGGTCAGTGGGTGGACGTACGTAGGTTGGTGATTCTCGCGGGCGAGATCAGCACAACGGCGAGCACTACTCGTAGATCGATATCAGACTTGGGTCTTCGAGTTCGATCTGGGCGACCCCGTTGTACACGGTAATGAGGCCCGACGTGCAAAGCCGCGAACCGTACGCGATGGGTTCGAGTCCACCGACATCCCAGACGACGATCTGGAAGCGCTGTGGATCGGGGTAGTCGAGCCCGAGGTTGAGGAAGAGATCGTCATCGGAGTAGCCGTTCCCAGCGAGCGGTCCGCAAACGCGCTGCTCGGTTCCGGCGTAGCCGACCGCCTCGTTCCAGGCGATTCCGCCGCCGGGCTGTTCGACCGGCGCGGGCGCAGCGGCTGCAGCGCTTCCGCTTGTGCAAAGTCCGTCGGCGCGCAGCAGGTCGATGGCTTCCAGCACGAGGTACTGGTTGAGTTCGTCGCAGGAGTCAGGTCCAAGCGTCCCCTGTGCTGAGACTCTCGCCGAGGTGTAATCGACGAGGATGTTGTATTCGTGCGAGCAGTTCTCGGTTAGCCATTGAAACTTCGAGTCGGTCGCGCCAGAGGTGTCATCGATACGCACGCTCTGCAGAGCGCTCGCAAGTACCTCGTCGCAGTCGGGCATCTGGTTTGACTGGTTACTGCTTCCGTAGCTGCAGCCAGTGAGGAGGAACGCCGATGTAAGAATGCCGACGGCAATCCATCGCGCAGCGCGCAGAGTCTGGGCCACGGCTCTCCTTGGTTCGGCTTTGGACGTTTCCAATAGGAGACTAGGCCCTCGGACGTGGCCGGCAGTGGCCGAGACGTACCCCCGTTCTGGCGGCAGACCGACTTCGCCACACGCCGACTTCTGGGGCATCGACTGAGTCGAAAGGCGACACCGGGCGGACGCTCGATTTCAGGAGACTGCCCTGGTGCCGGCCATGATCATAAAGATCGCGGCCATCGGAACCGGCGGAACGGCGGCGGCAGCGAACTAAGGGACCCTGTCCTATACGCCCTCGGCCTCTCCATGCGAAAGGCCACACTCGGGCCGGTTCTGGATTGGCCTGCTTTCCTGCACGCCAGCAGAGAGGCCTGTCGTGACGTAGTACATCGCGCCGAGGGACACTTCATCGATAGACGTGGATACGGTCGTTTCCAGACCGGATGCACAGGCGTCGCCGGTCATCAGGGTGAAGTTGGCGCACCAGGTCTATTCACCCGTGCAGTAACTCCTCTGAGCCATATTGAGATGCACGGCATCAGATATGACAGCGGACACACCCCAGTTCTGGGGCGACCCGCACTCGAAAGGTTGAGACTGACCGAACGTCCAGGAAGCTCCTGTTCACCGCCGGAAGGAGACTCACCACGGCGTCCACGGATTTCGGGAAACGTCTCTCGTGACCGCAACTAACCCGCCCTGCGGGGGCATGGAGCTAGATTGACGGCGACAGCACCGTCGGAGCAGCGACGCTCGATCTACTTCGCAGCTTCTCGGTCGTGCTCGCCGTCGGAAGGTTTTGTGCCTCCTCCGCGATCACACGGCCACAGCCGACGAACTGCGGCGAGTCAAAACCGCCATTAACCTACGCTAACCTAACCCGAGAGGGGTCGGTAGGGGCGACAAATCAGGCAGTGTCGTCTCGAAAAAAATGGGGGAACAAGCCAGATGAGAGCACTATTCGTTGGGCTGGTGGTAACCGACCACTATGACGGCGGTGGTCACACTGACCATGACACACCGTCCGTTATCGAGGCACTGTTTCGAGAGGGGATAACTGCCGTCCCAACGGTGTGGCACGATGAACGTACCGATTGGTCCTCTTTCGACGCAATAGTCATTCGTTCGCCTTGGGACTATTCCAATCGATCGTCAGAGTTCGATGATTGGTTGCAACGCGTGGCCATGCAGACTCGCGTCTTTAACAATCCAGAGCTCATCAGATGGAACTTGAACAAGCGCTACCTCGATGAACTTCATTCATGCGGTATCCCGATAATTCAGACCTCGTACTGCACGGACCTTCGTGAGGTAATAACCTCTGTTCACTCGCTCTCGTCCTCCTGGCAGGTTATCAAGCCCTCAATCTCAGCCGGCTCGCGAAACACGGGGCTTTTCCGTAAGGAAGATGACGCACTATTCGGCCTCGCTCAGCGCATCCTCGATGCTGGCAAGGAAGTCATGATCCAACCTGAGGTTGCGTCGCTCTCTGCCGGACGAGAAAAGGCGTTGTTCTATTTCGGCGGACGGTTCTCACATGCCATCACGAAGGGAGCGCTACTCGCTCGCGGCGGTGGTTTTCTGAGTGGCTCCTATCAAGAGACTCCACGATCCGCGAGCGCCGAGACGGAGGAACTCGCCCTTGGGGACCTATCAATGGCAGCCATTCGCGAGATGAGTCGCAGACATGAATGGGCAAGCGACGGCGCAAACCCTCCTGTTTACGCGAGATTCGACGTGGTTATTGATGAACAGCAGGGTCCGCTACTGATCGAGGCTGAACTGTTCGAGCCATCTCTTTACGTGCACGACAACCCACAGGCTGCGCGTCAATACGCAAAGGCAGTAGCGGACCAACTAGTACGTGTGAGTCCGTGAATGGTTCAGAATCACTCGGATTTCGCGAACGCCGAACCTCACCACCTCGTGCACTACATGCTGCTTGCCAATCCTCCGGTCTATCTGGGTACCGCCGTAGATTCAGCGATAGGGTCGCCGCTCTATGGGATGGGTCGCACGACAACGCGTGAAATCCCCAGCGCACGCAGTTTTGAGGCTGCGTGGACATCAATGGTAGGCGGCGGTATGCCCGACGCAGCCGTAAGTCAGGGTCGCGGGTACTAGATGCGCACGGATGCCAGACTCGTAATCGAAGCGATGGAAACTTCCATGTGCCCCGAGGTGATCACCTGGGTAAATGACAAGACAACACACTTCCACTGGACAGGGAACACATGGGCATACCCAGTTGGAACCGCAGATTTCGAATCGCACGTAGTGACGATTCAGGCAGATCCTGACCAAAGCGCTTTCGCGTTGCGTGACCCGCAGAGCCAGCGTTTGATTGGCTACTTCGAGATCGGAAGTATCGACGTGGCCAATCACTTTGGTCGTCTCGAGCGGTTCCTGATCGGCCCCCAAACCGCGAGGGGGCGAGGGCTGGGTCAGGCTGCGATGCGCGTTATTGAAGACCAGTTCTTTGAAGACGCACGCTTTCATCGCTTCGAGCTCGTCGTGGCGACTGACAATTTGCCCGCGATTGCGTGCTATCAGAGAGCAGGATTTCAAGTTGAGGGCTTTTTAAGAGAGTCCCGGAGTTTTGGAGACGAATGGCGGTCGGTGCTGATCATGGGCATGTTGCGCAGTGAATGGGAGGCGTCGCGCTGATGGAAGGTGCAGCAACTTGGGCAATTACCGGAATCACGACACTCACTGCCATCCTCGGCGTTGTGTTCGCGTGGCCGAGTTTCTCCGACTGGCATCGTCAGCGGCGTACTGAAGCTGAACCTGTCCATAACTTCGAGTCGACCTCGGCACTTGCGATGATGCAAGCGCGGCAAACGATCCGGGTCGGGTGCATTCCATTTCCACCCTTAATCAGCTATTCCCGATCAGCAGGAGGAGCCGCGGGGTTATACGCAACGGCGTTTGACGACATCGGAGTCCGCAACGGGCTCACCATTGAGTACGTGCCCGTCAGAAATGACGACGCGATGCGGCAGCTCAATGAAGGGAAGATCGATGTGGTGGCATGTCTCCTGGAGACTCCGGAGCGCGCCCGCAATGCCTCCTTCACCGCACGAATTCACCAGATGGCAATTTGCGGTGTAGTTCGTCGTGACTCAACGAAGATCAAAACCCGGGCAGACCTGCGAAGGGCAGACGTGAGGGCGATTGTCGTTGAAGGCGAGATCGGCGCTGAAGTGGCACGAACTCATCTCGGCATGTCAGCGGATAATGGTCGACTGCAAGAGATAGTCACGAATGATGTCTCGTCAATTTTTGCCCAGGTGATGTCGCGTCATGCTGATGTCGCCATCACCGACGGCGTAACTTGTGCCGACTATCTCTCCGGGAACGAGGACGCACAAGACTTGCTGATGATCCGCTTTATGGAAGATCCTCTCTGGCTTGTCCCGTGCGGTCTGATGATCAAACACGAGGTCGATGATTCCCTGTCGTTATGGCTGGACGAACAAGTTCGGGTCTCTCTCCGCGCTCCACTAGCTGAAGCAGCCAATCTCGCTTTGCTAGATCGATATCGCAACCTGCTGCGCGAAATGTGACTGGTAGTGCAGACCATCTGGCCAGGCGGCCCGCTGGGTACTGAACGAACCAGGGCAGACGTGGGATGGAGGACCGGCTGGTCGCTCCACCGACAACATGCACGGGATGGGTTTGCCGGCGTGCGGGAATTTCATTCGCGGGCTGCCGTCCGAGCCGCAAGGCGTCGTGGTGATGATGTGCGATGAGGCTCCGACGATGGTGGGTGGCCGGTCGCTGTCCCGGTTGATCCGGGAACGCAGCTTGTCCCGGCAACCACACCATGGCACGTCCTGCACTCGCACCCACGCGAGGCGGCGAATCTGTGTGACCTTCGCCCTGATGGCAGGGTCGTCGGGTTTTCTCAGACCGCGGTGATGGGTAAGAGATCAAGCTGCCCACTAATGTCGGTGCTCGCCGATAGCATTCTGAAGAGCCGTACCTGACGGCAACGGAAGGACGGTGGACGGTGACTGAACCAGACAGCGGCGACCCGTCCCGACTGAGCTTGTACGCCCACTTGCACACCGAGCAGACGGAGCAGTACCGCCGGATCATGCGGCTGCTCTCCGGTGACATCATCACCCGGGAGATGAGCGCCGCTGAGATCGCGTCCGAGCTGACGATGAGCGGGTTCTCGATCACCGAAGATGAGGTTGAAGCGCGCTGCACCCAGTTGAAGGGGTGGGGCAACGTCATCCCCTCCGTCCGCAACTACCGGGTGACGACGATCGCGGAACTGCGCCGCGCGAAATCCCGCTACCAAGCCTCCAAGCTCGGCACGCGGGTCACCTCCCAGTCTGACGCGATCGTCAGCGCCACCGACGGTGCCAAAGAGGTCGCCCGGGAGCTCATGGGGGTGATCGCGGAGCAGCTGACCCGGCTGCTTGAGGAGAGCGCCGGTGGGAACAACCCGGACCTGATCGCGGCCGCGGTCACCACCACGTTTAACTCCCACCGGGAGTTCCGGGACAGCCTGCGAGACTTCACCGCGTACCTCGCCGGGATTCTGTCCCGGTACGACATCGTCGGCGACGAATACCTGGCGTTGAAAACCACGCTGATGCGCTACATCGACATCCTCGGCACCGACGTCCGGCAGCACGCCCCACGCATCTCCGCGCTCCTGACCCAGCTGCAGCCGCAGATCCCTGGCGTCCTGGAAACCCTCGCCCTCTGGCAGACGCTGACAGCGAAGGACACCGAACTCAGCCAGGGCCGCACCGAGTCCGACTGGGTTTGGCTTGGCGAATGGTACGCCGCTGACGGGGAGACATCCGGGCCGGTGGCGTTCCGGGCGGCCACAGAGCAGGCCCTCGGGCAGCTGTTGGTGAACGCGAAACGCATCGTCACGGACGCCGGTTCGGGTCATTCCCGGCGCGATGACCTGCTCCGGCTCGCCACACGATTCCACGTCACCGAGGAGGAGGACGCGCACCGGCTGTTTGCGGACTCGTTCGGGGTGTACTCCTGGCGGCATCTGCTGCTCGGCGATGATGAGAACGTCCCGCCGTCCGCGAACACCTCCTGGTGGAACGCCCCAAATGTGGAAGTGCCCGTCACGCTCCGGGAGCGCGGCGACCGGTCAGCGCGCGGCCGCACCGCCACCATCCGGGATGCGGTCCTGGAAACGCAGCTGGCGTACCAGGAGGAGATCATGCAAATGCAACGCCGGAAGCTGGCGGCGGCGGAGCTGATCGCGGCCGGCACCCTCGACGGGGTGCGCCTCTCCTCCGGGGCGCAAGAGCTGCTGCACACCCAGCTGACGTTGCTCGACCAGTCCACGGACACGTCGGAGAACCTGGAGGCGCGGTTCCGCCTCAGCCGGGAGCCGATTGCCGGGGTGAGCACCATCCTGTTCGAGGAAGGGGTGCTCACCGTGCACGGGCATCGGCTGAGCGTCACCTCGGCGCAGGGCCAGGTCAGGGAGGAAGCGGCCGGATGAGCGACGCGGTCGGTTACGAAATCCGGGATGCCGCCCGGCATTTGGAACGGCACACGTTCCTCACCCAAGCTCTCCACCCGGACGTCTTCCTGCTGGTGCGCCGTCATTCCGCGGAACTGAAACGACGGTTCGGGGAGACGCTCGGGTACCGGCTAGTGGTGGAATCCACGTTCGCCCGGCTGCTGAAACCGCCGCTGCCCGACACCTCTCCGGTCCGTGCGCTGCACGGCTCTGCCGGCCCGGTCGGCCCGCGCGTGTACCAGTACGTGTGCCTGCTCGCGGCAGCGCTGCAAGCCCCGGGGGCGGCTAACCAATGGCTGATCTCCGCGCTGGTCGCGCAGGTGCGCTCCGACGCTGCGACGGCCGGGATTGTCACCGGGGACTCGTCCACGGAACGCCGTGACCTGGTGACGGCGGTGACCCTCCTCGCCGGATTCGGGGTGGTGGAGGAGACCGACGGCTCAGCGACCGCGTGGGGCGCCGGTCGGGACCCGGAAGTGCTGCTGAGCGTGGACCAGACGGCGTTGTCGTACCTGCTCGCCAACCCGCTCATCGGGGAGGCTCGGGCCGACCGCCCCGCTCGCACCCTCGCCCGCCGGCTGGTGGAGGACCCCATCCTGGACCGTGCCCTCCTCACCGATGAGGAAGAGCGGTTTTGGTCGCGGGACCGCGGGACGTTGGAGCAGCAGCTAGAGGAGCTGTTCGGGTTGCATTTGGAGGTGCGCCGGGAAGGCGCCCTCGCCTGGGATTTCGCTGATGACGCCACCGACGAACCGTTTCCCGGGGCCGGGGTGCCGCGTCAATTGGCGTTGATGTTCGTCACCGAACTGGTCGGGACCTGCCAGCCCGGCAGCGGCGGCGCGGTCACCGTCACCGTCGAGACGGTCGACCAGATCATCACGGAGATCCTCGACACGCACCGCGGGCATCTGCGGTCCGACTTCGAGCCGTCCGACCCGGCCGCCCCCGCCCGGGCGACAGCCGCGGTCATCAGCATCCTCCGCGCGGTCGGGCTGCTCACCGTCGGCCCGGGCACCGTCACTGTGCATCCGGCGGCCGCGCGGTACGGCGCGACGGTCACCCGTCGGGCCGCTCCACCGAAAACAGTGGATGCCGGGGCGGGCTCCGCGGACCTCTGCTTGTTCGACGCCCTGGAAGAGGAATCATGAACAACGCCATCGTCACCGACCTCGCGGCGACCGCCAGAGCGCCGGAGTTCGAGGACCGCTTCCGACTGGCACGCGCCGGGATCGTCAACGTCCACAAGTTCGCGAACGTCGAGTTCCCGTGCGCCGGCGGCCGGGTCGTGTTCCGGGGCCCGAACGGGTCAGGGAAATCCCGGGGCATGGACATGCTGTTCCCGTTCCTGCTGACCGGAGATCGCCGCCGGATGGGTTCCGGCTCCTCCGGGGCGGTGACCGTCGACTCGCTGATGCGGGTGATGCTCGGCAAGGACAGCAACCGGGTCGGGTATGTGTGGGCGGAGTACGTGAACGGGGACGGCGACTACCGCACTGTCGGCGCGTACTTCAAGTACTCCCGGAACACCAGCACCTCCGACGTGCACTTCTTCATCACTGGGCTGCGGGTCGGGCATGAGCTGCACCTTATGGATGACACCCGTCACCCGCTGTCCCGGGCGCAGCTCGGGGAACTCGTCGGCCCGCACAACATCACCCAGCAGAGCACGGAACACGGGAATCGGGTCGCCCAGGAACTGTTCGGGGTCACCGATGACGCCGGCCGGGCCCGGCTGGCGGCCGCGTTCGGCGTCATGTACAACCTCCGCTCCCCGGATTTCGGCGCGAAGTACCGGGCGAAGGACGTCACCCGGCTGTTGACAGATTCGCTGCCGTCGATGCCGGATGCCACCATCCGCTCCGCCGGCCTGTCGCTGGATAACCTGCAGGACACCCGGGAGCAGCAGCACGACATCGAGGAGGCATCCCGGCACGCCTCCGAGACGTTGAAGGAGTACCGCGGGTACGTCACCACCGTCCTGCTCAGCGAAGCCCAGGGGTTGACGGTGGCTGTGGCGTCGGCGGAAGCCGCGGCCGCGGCGGAGCAGAACGCCCGGGACCTGGAAGGCGCCGCGCAAGCCCGGTGGCAGCAGAAGACGAGGGAAGCCAGCGAGCTCAAAGAGCAAATCTCCGACCTCAGCGCTCAGAAGTCGGCGTTGGAGAAGTCTCCGGCGTATAAGAGCGCGCTGGCGTTCGTGGACCGCCGAAGCATGGTCGCGGCGTTTCAAGGCACAGCGGCTTCCGAGCTTGGCTCCTGGTGGCGCCTGTCCGCTGGTGTGGACGCGGCGGTAGGACGGGCGATGGCCGCAGCCGGCACGGCGGCGGAGACCGGCGACAACCTGGCCGAGGCTGTCCGGGCGGCCGGTGCCTGCGCGGTTGACGCGGGACTCTCGCACACGTTTCCGGCCGTGTCCGTCATCGTGACGTCTGGGCCCACCCGCCCGGTCACCGTCCGGCGAACAGTGGAGGACGAGCCTGTTGACCACGTGTCCGGCGGCACCCCGGCGGTCACCATCACCCCGGCTGACCTCGACACGGTCACCGACAAGCACACGGTGCTCCGCACCGCCGCGAACACCAAACACGGTGTCGCCGAGGCACGTCTGGAAACCGCCCAGCACCTGATCCACGATGAACGTGCCGTGGAGTCGCTCGAGCGGGACACCCTGAAAGCGGAGCGCGCGGCCCACGTTGCCCGGGACGCCGCGCTGGCTGCGGCGACGCAGGCAGAAGCCGCCCGGGACACCCTGAGCGTCGCGTGGGCCGGGTGGGCGCGGCACCCGGCCACAGGCATCCTGTTCGGTGACGTGGACTGGGCGGCGACGAACCTGGCCAGCATCCTCGCCGACGGCACCCTCCCACCCGTGCACGAGCTGGACGGGGTCGCGGAGAGCGTCGCCGCCGACGCCTTCGACCGCGTGGCCGTCACCGCCCAGCAGGTTCGGGACCGCCGCTCTGCGTTCACCGTCGAGCAGAAGGTACTCACCGCGGATCAGGATGCCCTGGTGGACCACCGGACACCCACGCCAGAGCGGCAACCGTGGGTGACCGTGGTCGACGGACCCTCGTTCTGGGAGACGGTGGACTTCCGCCCTGGCGTGCCCGAGCGGACGCAGGATGCGGTGGAGAGCGCGCTTCGTGCCTCCGGGATTCTCACCGCCACCGTCACCGAGGACGGCGTGCAGCCGGTGATCGGGGAGCTTCTCGTGTCCGCGCGCGGGACGGCAGCCGCACGCCCGCTCAGCGAAATTTTGACCGCTGACCCGGCCGCCCCGGGGGTCGCGCAGATCCTGGATCGGCTCGGGTTCAACGACCCCGCCCACCCGGTGAGCGTCCACGAGGACGGGTCCTGGCGCACCGGCCTCCTCGCCGGACGTTCCCCGGTCACCCCCGCCCGGCACATCGGCGCCACCGCCCAGGAGCGCGCGCGGGTCACCCAGCTCGAACAGATCAGTATCCGGCTTGGTGAACTCGCCGACCTCCTCATCGTGTGCGATATTGATGCCGCGTCAGCCGCCGCGTTGCGGACGGCGATGCGCGCCCAGGTGAGCGCCGCCCCAACCGCAGCCGCGGTCATCCGGGCGGACGCGGCCAACAGCTCGGCGGCGACTGCGGCAGATGCCCTGTGGTCGGCCGCCGTCGCCGCCAGCGCCGAATCGCTCCTGGCTCGGACAGCCTGGGATGACCGGGAGGCCGTCCACCGCCGCGCCTGCCAGCACTCTGGGCTCCCCGCCACGGAGCCGGCCCTGCGGGGGTGCGTCCAACAGTTGCGCACCACCGTCGGCTCTTGCGACACGGCCATCGCCCTCACCGGGACGCTCACCCGTCAGCTGCGGGCGTTTGAGGCGGCGACCGGCGCTGCCGGCGCTGCGATCACCGCCGCCGACAGCCAGCTTCTGCTCGCCGAGCAGTCAGGGGAGCGGTGGCGCGCCGAAGCGGCCGTCATCCGCAAGCTCGAAGCGACCATCGGAGTGAGCGCCGAACAGGTCATGGCCGAACTCGGCACTGTCGACGCCCAACTTGGGACGGCGACCACGATGAAAGCCAAGACCGACAGTGAAGCGTTGGAGGCGGCAACCAAACGCGGTGCCGCGGTCACGGTCGTCGACAACGCCTCCGACCGGGCCGTTGCCATGGCCGAGAACGCTGCTGACGCGGCCGGCCACGTGCACGCCATCCTTCGCCTCCCTGGGGTCACCGACGCGGTTTCCGTGGCGGGCACCCCTGACCAGGCGGCCCCGGCGGAGCTGCTGGCGTGGCTTCGGGCGAGCATCGCCCGGCAGCGCACCGTGTCCCTGGACGATGTGCATGCGGCTGTGGACACCCTCCGCGACCATGTAACCCAGATGTTCGACGTGCACCGGACTACCACCCACGGTGTCCTGCTCGTGGAGCTGACCGGCGGGGAAGGCACCCACGCCCTGCCTGCCGCCGCTGCGGACCTAGCCCGGCGCGCGGAGACCGGCCGGCAGGCGATCATCCAGTCGGAGGCGGAGGTGTTCTCCCGGTTCATCGTCGACGGTGTGGCCAATGACATGCGGAGGGTCATCCGCCTAGCTCGCGACACCATCCGGGATACCTCCGAACTGGTGTCGCAGCACCGCACCAGCAACGGAATCGGGGTGCGACTCCGGTTCGTCGGCAAAGACGATGTCACCGACGCGGTGAACCGCATCCGCGATCTGGTGGCGATCCCCGATCAGGTGCGCTCGGCCGCCGAGAACGAGGAGCTTTCCACCCTGCTCCGGCAGACCGTCGAGGACGCTTACAACGTCAACCGCGCCGAAGGGTACGGGAAAGCGCTCACGGACAGCCTCGACTACCGCAACTGGTACATCGTCGAACCGATTGTGCTGGGGCCGAACGACAAGCAGGAGCGCACGTTGAAAGGCGCGAAACTCTCCGAAGGGGAGCTGCGCTACGTCACCTACCTGGCGTTGATGTCCGCGCTCGACTCGCACCTGAGCGCGCTGCCTCCGATCGCACCCCGCCTGATCCTCCTCGACGACGCGTATGCGATGGTGGATGATCATGGGCGGCGCATCCTCACCTCTATCCTCGTGGAACGGGACATCGACTTCATGATGACCGGATTTGACCTCTGGCTGCACTATGCGAACCTCGACTCGTTAGATGAGTACGAGATCCGGTCCACCGGTGAGGAGTCACCGACAACCGCGGTCCGCTACCACTGGGACGGGCAACGCCACCGTCTCCGGGAGGTGTGATGGACGCGATCCCGGAGCCACTGCTCAACTATCTGTCGAATCCATCGCTCACCGGTTTCTGGGCGGTGGTCAGGAAGAGGTTGGAAGCCAACCGGTTATCGGCGACGGGTGTGGTGACCGTGGACGTGGATGCGGACGGCGCCGACAGGCTGAGCGGCCTGCTGCGCGCGACGGACGTCCGCCCCGGCCGCATCCGAGTGGGACTGGGCGCCCTCGACATGGCGTTACGGCGGTCCGCGCCGCAGGCGAACCTCGCCGATGTGACCGCTGCCGTCACCGGGTCCTCGCTCACCGACCGCCGGCAGGCCAGGGAGGACCGGACAGCGTCCACGGCGGAGCTCCTGTCCGCCCTCGACCAGGCGGCCGGTCTCGTGTTCACGCCGGTCCAAGCGCACGCTTTCGTGGAGGGGGTCCGCCGGTCCGGGATCCTCACCAAGATCGGACCGTTGGCGGTGGACGCGATCGCCGGGTTCAAGATCGGGTGGGGTGAACTCGCCCGCGCGCTCGTGTTCGATGACCCGGACATCGGATCCAGTCCGGTGTTCGGGCTGGGGGAGTTGGCGACCACGGCCACCGGGACAGCGCACGGGTTCGATGAGGGGAAGCCGGCCGCCCGCCTCATGGTCCGGGCGCTGGCCGTGAAGTTCGAGGAGCCGCCACCGGTCTCCGGTGAGGACACCCGCCGCCTGTGGGAGCGTGCCGGGGTCGCCACCGATGACGTGTCCGGGACGGCGATGACCTGGGGACTCCGCCCGCCCGGGGGCTCCCGGTGGGCGGTGATGATGCGGGAGCGCGCCGACCTCGGCCTGGTCACGCACCTGACGACGCAGGAGCTGCGAACTGCCGGCGACCTGACGTTGGCCGAACTGGGCTCCGAGGTGTTCGCGTGCGAGAACCCGCAGATCCTCTCCGCTGCCGCGCGCTCGGCTGTCGGCGCCCCGCTGGTGTGCCTGTCTGGGCAAGGGTCCGCCGCCGGCTGGCAGGTGCTCCGCGCACTGATCCGCGGCGGGGCGACGGTGCGCTACCACGGTGACTTCGACTGGCCGGGGATCCTGATCACCGGCCGGGTGCTTTCCGCCGGCGGGGTGCCGTGGCGGATGGGCGCTGACGACTACACGGCCGCGGCGACCACCGGGCCGTTCGAGCCGTTGGACGGTGCCCGACGGCCGACCCCGTGGGACGAGCAGCTGTCCGGGGTGATGGAACGGACGAACGCCGCCGTCCACGAGGAAGCTGTCGTCAACATCCTGCTCGGCGATCTGCTGGCCTAACTCGAGTGATCCCGTCGCGGGAAAGAACGCCTCTCACCACCGTGAATATGCGCTGTTAATCGCGGTGCGTGCGCGGGGGAGCCGGAAGGGGACCCCGCACACGATTCCGTCGTTGTTAACAGTCGTCTGCACATCGGCGCTGCTGACCGATTGCAGGCTGACCCCGTGCAGTGTCGCCGTGGTTGTCGGACAGTGCGTGGAATCCGAATCTCAACGCCGACCGTATAGTTGCGAAGCTATACGGTCGCGGCCTGGGCGACACTCAGGGCTGGGAACCCGCGGCATGGACTGGCGGGTTTCTGACCTTCGGACAGATGCGCCCTCATCGGCTTGCTCCGGTGAGCTGTCTTACCGGCCGGTGGAGACGACAGCCCCGCTCGGTTCGCTACGTAGCTGTGTGGCGTGGCCCGATGACAGCGCTTTGAAATTAAGGCGGCTTCCGCCTTCGAAGTTGTCGGTTCCAGGAGCGTCGCCCTTCTCAGGTTGCCTGTGTCAGTTGAAGGTCAATTGGGTCGTGGACACAACCCGAGTCGAAGATGTTGAGCTCCCTGAGCTGCCCTGCGGCTGTTGATGCATCTGGGGTGAAGATCACGACGGCAAGAGTGTGCTGTGCGCGCGAGCAGCCCACATAAAGCAGGCGGCGAGTGCGGTCGATTGTGCTCTCGAGGCCGGCAGCGATGTTTTCGCGGTCCTTGTCGGAGAGCTCCTGGAGACCGAGAAGCTTGTTGTAAGAGAACATGTTCCCGGCGGCGGCGTCATCTTCCAGAAGTACAAGCACACGACCGAACTCAGCCCCCTTCACCCCCTGATGCGTGGCGTAGACCGAATGCTCGTCCAAGTAGCTTTGGTAGGAGAGAAGCTCTCGTGCTGGGACTTCCAAGAACCGGGCGATTGCATCACTTTCTGGGCGGACGCTGGTGGTCGGATCGGACGCATCACCGATGCTAGACGTTTGGCTGATGAGCGACTCATACTCCTTGAACCTCTCGTCGAGCGCGAGCAGCCCGGTTCTGGTTGCATGCTGGAGAACGGTCCGCACGGTCGCGTCGCTGTCTGGTCGCAACATCTCCGCAACCAATTCAGCGGCCGCGGAGAGTGCCTTGAGTACAGAATTTGGGTTCTGGCTCGCACCGATGTCGAGAATGAGAGGGCTCTGCGCACGGATGAGCTGAATCTGCGGGAACTTCTGTCTCGCCCACACAGATTGGGCGAGCGGGGTTAGGTAATCCACGAATGGAAGAATTGTCCAGGCAGTGCCTTCGGCGATGCCGGTCTTAAGAGCGTCCGTACTCTTATCGTGGTGGGAGGAGAAGAGGGTCTCGAAGCCGAGCCGTCGAGCGGCCAGACGGTGCTCAATGACAAGGATCCGCACATCGGGGGATCGGTGATCCTCGCTCCACTCCGGATCGTGGGTATTCGTTGCGAGCCATTCTCGAACCCTAGTTAGGTGGCTGTTACGCTCCTCATCGATCGGGAGCACGAACAGATGCGCTTCGCCTGGCACATATTCGTCTGAGTCGCCGTTTCGTATGCGTCGACCGCCCTTCTGGATGAGTGCACCAGCGACTTCGCGTCGAATGTTGTTGATGACCGAGAGCACAGCAGTGGGGCAGCGGAAGTTTTCAGGTTTGTCGATCTGTTCCCATCCGGACTCCAGAGTGATGTCGCCAGCACCTGTCGCGTAGATCTGTTGCATGGGGTCGCCGAAGAATCCAATGCAGAGGTCGCAGGATGGATCGGTCGACAGCTCTTTTAGCGCTGCTACCACCTGGGGGAATGTGTCTTGGCTTTCGTCCACGAAGATGAACGGGTACCGCTGCGCGAGCAGCTTCCGGAGCAGGGGTTTCTCGAGGATGAGTTGCGGAACCATCTTGATGATGTCGTCGTGACCGAGGATTCCCCTGTCGTAACGGCTGCCAACACCGTAGGTGAACAAAGTCACAGTGTTCAGAGCAGCCTTGTTCCTTTCCAGACGCTCAATCTCAAGCCTGTTCTTCTCGATCGTCTTCGCCTGGGTGCGGGGTTTGGCGTTGTGCTCGTGTAGGGCAGCGATCTTCTCGTCGATACGGTGTTCTACCCACGTCGACACATCTCGCTTGAAAGGTTTGATCACCGTCCAGAGGAAACTATGGATCGTGGACACATGGAAAAGGGGATCCTCTTCGATCTCGCCGTGGATCTCGCCGGCAGCCACTTCGGTGTAGGTGATGCAGGCGACTTGTTGTCCGTTCTTTCTGAGCTCCGCACCGTTCGTTTCACGAAGGTGGGCGAGCGCTTTGACGAGTGAGGTGGTTTTCCCGGACCCGGCGCCAGCGTTCATAACGAAGCAAGTTGCGGTAGGGCGTGCGAGAACCTCGCGGAGCTTGATGTCTGCGTCCGTATCGGGACTGTCGATTCGGCCAGTCATGGCACAAGGACCTGTTCGGTCGCGGGCGTGGTGGATGAAGGGTTGATCGTGGCGTCAAGCCAGGTGAGCCCTTCGACGATGTAGCTGGGGGACTGCCACTCCTCTGACGACAGCATGAGGTCCAGGGCGAATTCGGTCTTCTTGAAACTGGAGCTCTTCACTCGATCGTGGATTTTCCCAACGATGTCGGTCAACGTGGCTGTCGTGTGATCGAATCGTGCGGGCAAGAGCGACCGTAGACGTTGCTTGTCGCTCAGTAACCATTCCAGGTTCTCGTACGCGAACGTCTCCTCGAACGTGCGCCCGGTCGCCAGGATGGTGGTCCCGTCTTTGGTGACATTGCTGGAAGTCTGGTAGGCAACACGGAGAAGTGTCGGATTGTCTGTTCCGAGGGAGAACTCCTTGGCGGTGTCGTTGAGGCCAAGGAGTTCTTTGACCGTGTTCTTCCGGGGGTGCCAGTCTCGCAGGGTTGCGTTCGAGGTCACCGCCAAGGGAGTATCTGCGGGGCACGACGTGCCTGGTGTTACCCCAGACTGCCCGTCGTCCTCGACGCTCTCCTTCGCGGTGTCGATGTCGGAACCCTCGGACGCAGCCGAGGGGGTGACACTGTCGAGGTCGGTGATCACCAGAGTGGGGAGACCGAGCAGAGCGAGGAGGGGATCGAACTTGTGGGCAAACGCGCCGCCGACCTCAAGAATTGTGAGGTAGTTGGACGTCAATGAACGTTGGCTCTTTTCGATGATCGAGGGCAGCAGAAGGCGCTCCACGTTTCCCTCCACGAGGATCACCGCGTCCGCGAAGAAGAGATCACAGTGTGTGAGCTTCATATACCGCTCGAGGAAGTTCTTCGTGTTCTTTTCGAGAGTGTTCAGCTTTGAAACGTCGCGAACCTGAGACTCGTGTCTTCCCGTGGAGGATTGGACGCGTCGGAAGTACCTGATTGGAGTGAAGCGACTTTCGTTGATGACATGAGCCGAGTGTGTTGTTACCACGAGTTGGGTGGTAAGGCCGCTGTCATCCGAGATGATTTCTTGCATCTTGCTGATGAAGACCTGTTGGAGTTGAGCGTGAAGGTGCGCTTCAGGTTCCTCAACGATCACCAAGTGGACAGGTGTTCTCTCGTCCTGGGCGACCCACTGCTGGTGGAAGTCCAGCATCTTGATGACCATGTAGATCAGATTCTTGAATCCAAGCCCGTTGTACTTCTCCGGGAGGTGGATCCCAACTTGATCCCCTTCCGCGCGGGGGAGCGAATACTGGAGGGACGTGTCTTGCGCCATGATCTGGTCCGCCGTGAAGCTGGACCTGATGACGAGCTCGGGATCTTCGATCCCTGGATAGCCCAGTGCGTTCAGGCTACTGAGGGTGGATTCGAACACCTGCGCGAGGTGGTCGTTGAAGCTTGCCTCTGACACATGCAGAGCCTGGAGGACGCTGGTGTCTGTCTCGAACTTGTCGAGGTTGCGTTGGTAGAACTGGCTGAGGCTCCTAGACAGGTCCTTCGTGCGTGAGTTGGCCTCAGAGTCGGAGAGAAACCGTTGGGCATCCAGATAATCAAGCGTTAGCAATCCGTCAAGGGTTGCGGCCGCCTCACCCTTCAAGTTGGGCAAGTGGTGTGCGATCGGCGAGCACTTGGACTGCTCTCCGTCGGTGATTCTGTGCTCGAGAACGAAGTAGGCCAGTTCGTATTCGGAGTGCAGTTTCTTCTCGAGGTACTCCTGGAGACTGCTGGGCCAGGGGTGATATGACTGTTCCGCTTTCAGCCCTGCCGCTATCTTCGCATCGCGATATCGGGAGAGTAACTCTGCGTCATTGCGAGGTCGATACTGCAAGCGAATCCCGACGGGCTGATCATTCCAGTCGAGACTGGGTAGGAGATCCACAACCCGGTAGAGCTCATTCTCCGTCACGTCGAACCACAAGTCGAGGGTGATTGCGGGGAGTGGTGGTTCCTGACCCGGCTCCGACACTGCGATCTTCCTCAGGGCTTCCAGGCAGCTCGCGCTGAAATCAAAGACGGTGAGGCCCTTGGCGCGACCATTCACCAGCAGGCGAAGGACACTGGCGGCGGATGTCTTGCCGCTATTGTTCGCGCCGACGAAAATAGTTGTACCGGTCTCAAGATCGATTGAAACGTTCTTCAGTCGACGGAAGTTGCTGATTTGCACTGTCTTCAGTTGCACGGATGCCCCCATTGCTCTGCCATCCCCCCGTGTCGCGCAGAGTGCCCGATGGTGTTCCGCCGATGGCCTTGTCCGATTGTCTCAGACCTAGAGAAGCCTCCGTCCGCCCAGTTCAGGACGCATCGGTTGGCACCGGTGTACCTGCGGCCCGCCGCTTCGGCGTTGAACGGATTATCCAGTTCGGAGGTTTCGGTAGGCTCGTAGCTGTGGATCTGGACTGACCGGAGGCTCGCTGAAACCCGAGTTGACATCAGGATCGCGGAGATCCATCGAGATCGTTCGGAGGAAGTGACTGCGGCGATCCCATCTTCCCGGCACGGGCCGGGATCGGCGGGTTTCGGACAAGCGGGAACTGGACTTATCCGAAAGGGTCCTAATCCTTCACGGAACTGAGCCTTGGCGAGGGCCGCAGCTGTGATGAT
>NZ_PJJV01000057.1:0-58686 GCF_002929655.1 Cryobacterium sp. M23 | reverse complement strand
TGTTTGTGTTTCTCGTGTTCCATTTGTCTATCCAATCCTGAATTCAGGAGGACTGTCCGGAAACACCGGGTCACCCCAGGCTCCCAAACCGGCGTTTCCCCAAAAATCTCCGTAATAACGTGAAGACGGATGCGGGTGGCGCGCCCCATGACGGATGCCCGAAGCAAACCCCGCAGCGAGCACCACTCCTCCTCCGCAATATGAGTTTGATCGGGTTATCCACAGGGCGCTGACGGTCGCCGACCTGGGGCATCGAATGTCAGTGGGTACCCGAAACGTCTCCCTCATGAAGCCCATTTATAGCGAGCAGTCCGAGACCCGGTGGAGCTCCGTGCCCCTGCCCGGCAGAACCCTGCAGTGGACCTCACCGACCGGGCGCACCCTCCTCAGCGAACCGGCCACGAACATCCGTGCACCGGAAAAAGGGCCGAATCGGAGCCGGCCGTGCGGCAGGCGCACACGAAGGAACCCCGGCGCCGTTCTGAGCGGAATTGCGGCCACCTCAAGCACGGCGACTCGGGAGCAGCGTTAGGCGATCGAGGTTCCGAAGATAAGACCCAGCAGATAGGTGACGCCGGCGGCACCGAAACCGATGATGAGCTGACGGATGGCGCGCCGCCAGGGCGGCCCGCCCGAGAGCAGCCCGACGATGGCGCCAGTGGCCAGCAGGGCGAGCCCCACGAGCACGGCTGCCGCGATGACCGCGGTGATCCCGTCGAGGCCGAACAGATACGGCAGCACCGGCAGGATCGCCCCGGAGGCGAAGAAGCAGAAGCTCGACGTGGCCGCTCCGATTCCCGTGCCGATGGCTTCGTGCTCGTCGACCGCCGGAGCCAGGCCGCCGGTCTTCTTGACGTCGACCGGGCCGGTCGCGATGGCCACCGTGCGCAGAACCTCGCGTGCATGGATCTCCGCTTTCTCCGGGGGCATCCCCTGCGCGCGATAGACCAGGGTCAGTTCGTTCGCAGCCAAATCGAGATGGGCCAGCACGTTCCGGGACGCCGGATTCGGCGTTGAGGCTTCGAGCAGCTCACGCTGGGACCGTACCGAGACATATTCGCCGGCACCCATCGAGAGTGCCCCGGCGAGGAGACCGGCGATACCGGTGAAGAGGATCGTGGCGGCGGGCACTCCGGTGGCGCCGATGCCCAGCACCAGGGCCAGGTTGCTGACGAGGCCGTCGTTGATCCCGAAGACCGCGGCTCTGAACGTGCCAGCCAGCCGCTGCCGGCCGCGAGCGGCCAGCCCACGCACGACCTCCTCGTGGATGCGCTCGTCGGCGGCCATGGTGTCTGTGGCGTCGGCATCGGCGTCATACGGGGAGCGGGCCTCGGCACGCTGGGCGAGGGCAAGCACGAACACCGATCCGAACCTGCGGGCCAGGAACCCCAGGAAACGGGTGCGGATCGCGCCCCGGCGCGGGGCTCCGACCTGGTCACCGAGAAGGTGCCGCCAGTGCTGTTCGTGGCGCCCCTCGGCGTCGGCCAGAGCCAGCAGGATCTCGCGCTCCTCGCCGCTACGGCGTCCGGCGAGGTCGCGGTACACCGTCGCTTCGGCCCGTTCGTCTGCCAGGTAGCGGCGCCAGCGACGGATGTCCCGCGCGGTCGCCGGGCGCTCCTGCTCCACGACGGTTACGCCTCGGGGGCGGCTTCGAGCGAGCTCTGCGCCACCCGAGCCGACGCGTGCGGGCCAGAACCGTCGAGACCGTAGAAGGGTTCGTCGAACTCCACGATCCATACGGTTTCCCGTCCGGAAACGGGGGCGTACAGGGCCGCGCCCTGGAGTTCTCCGGCCGCCACAATCACGCCGCTCGGGTCTTCGGCGTCGGCGTCCGGATACCGACCACGGTCCAAGCGCACCACGACCTGCGCTCCCACACCGAGGGCACCCGGCTGGGAACCGGGGTACCCGTCGGCGGCAGGTTGGCGCGTGTTTCGCAGGCCCATTACTCGGCCGATCCGGCACGCTCGAGCACGAGCTCACGCACGCGGGCGGCATCCGCTTGTCCGCGCATGGCCTTCATAACGGCGCCGATCACGGCTCCGGCCGCCTGAACCTTGCCGTCGCGGATCTTGGCCAGAACGTCGGGCTGGGCGGCCAGAGCCTCATCGATCGCCGCGATCAGCGCGCCATCGTCCGAGACGACCGCGAGACCGCGGGACTCGACGACCTCGAGCGGAGTGCCCTCGCCGCCGATGACGCCCTCGAGCACCTGCCGGGCCAGGCGGTCGGTGAGCGTTCCGGCCACGACGAGTTCGATCAGTGCGGCGACCTGCGCCGGCTGCACAAGCGAGTCGGCGGACACACCGGAGGCGTTCGCAAGGCGGGCAACCTCGCCGGTCCACCACTTGCGGGCGGCCTGGGCTGCGGCGCCGGCTGCGATGGTTGCCTCGACGGCGTCGAGGAGGTCGGAGTTGACGACATCCTGAAATTCGAGGTTGGCGAAGCCCCAGTCGGCCTGAAGCCGCTTGCGGCGGGCGGCCGGAGGCTCCGGCAGGGTGGCGCGGAGTTCTTCCACCCATTCCCGCGACGGGGCCACGGGAACGAGGTCGGGCTCCGGGAAGTACCGGTAGTCGTCGGCGTCGGACTTGGGCCGGCCGGCCGAGGTGATACCGGTGTCCTCATGCCAGTGCCGGGTCTCCTGAGTGATGGTTCCACCGGCGTGCAGCAGGGCCGCCTGACGCTGGATCTCGTACCGCACGGCCCGCTCGACCGAACGCAGCGAGTTCACGTTCTTGGTCTCGGTGCGCGTACCGAGCACGTTCGAGCCGCGCGGGCGCAGGGACACGTTCGCGTCGCAACGCACGTTGCCCTCTTCCATCCGGGCGTTGGAGACGCCGAGCGCTTTCACGATCTCGCGGATGGCGGCAACGTAGGTGCGGCCGATCTCGGGTGAGTCCGCCTCGCCGCCCTCGATCATCTGGGTGACGATCTCGACCAGCGGCACTCCGCCGCGGTTGTAGTCGACCAGCGAGTAGTCGGCACCCTGGATGCGACCGGTCGCCCCACCCACGTGGGTGAGCTTGCCGGCGTCGTCCTCCATGTGGGCGCGCTCGATGTCGACCGTGACCAGGCGTCCGCTTTCGAGTTCGATCGTGAGCTGACCGTTGAACGCGATCGGCTCGTCGTACTGCGAAGTCTGGAAGTTCTTCGCGGTGTCCGGATAGAAGTAGTTCTTGCGGGCGAACCGCGAGTACTCCGCGATCTCACAGCCGAGGGCGAGCCCTAAACGGATGCTCGATTCGATGGCCTTCGCGTTCACCTGCGGCAGCCCTCCGGGCAGACCCAGGCAGGTGGGGCAGGTGTTGGTGTTGGCACCCTGGCCGAATTCGTTCGCGCAGCCGCAGAACATCTTTGTTTTGGTGTTGAGCTCGACGTGCACCTCAAAGCCGAGCACCGGCTCGAACAGCTCCAGGGCCTTGTCGTAGTCCATCAGTTCGGCCTTCTTCATCAGACGGCTCCCTCTGTGCTCGTGAACGCTGTGCTTGTGGCTGTGCCTGTGGCTGTGCCGGCGAACATTTCTCTGAGCGCCAGTTCCGGCGCCCGGCTGAGGAGGGTGTGCCCCCAGGATGCTTCGAGCAGCGCCTCGACGGCGGCTCCGAAGCTGTAGAGACGGGCATCCATTTTCGCGGGCGCCATGATCTGAAGGCCGACCGGCAGGCCGTCCTCGGGCGCGAGTCCCATCGGCAGGCTCATGCCGGGGACCCCGGCAAGGTTGGCCGGGATCGTAGTGACGTCGTTGAGGTACATGGCCATCGGGTCGGCCATCTTCTCGCCGAACTTGAACGCGGTGGTCGGCGCACTCGGCGACACCAGCACGTCGACCTTCGAGAAGGCCGCGTCGAAGTCGCGCTGGATCAGCGTGCGCACCTTCTGCGCGCTGCCGTAGTAGGCGTCGTAGTAGCCGGCACTGAGGGCGTAGGTGCCGAGAATGATGCGGCGCTTGACCTCGGGGCCGAAGCCCGCGTCGCGCGTGGCCGCCATGACCCGTTCGCTGGTCAGCGGGCCGTCTTCCGGGTTGACCCGGATGCCGAAGCGCACCGAGTCGAAGCGCGCCAGGTTGCTCGACGCCTCCGCCGGGAGGATCAGATAGTAGGCAGCGATCGCATACTCGAAGCTGGGGGCGGAAATCTCGACGATCTCGGCGCCCGCCGCGGAAAGCAGCGTGAGGGTCTCGGTGAAGCGCTGCGCAACTCCGGCCTGGAATCCGTCGCCGCTCAGCTCCTTGATCACGCCGACCCGCACCCCCGTGAGCGCCCCGTCGGCGAGGCCGGCGCGTGCGGCGGCCGCCATCGAGGGCCAGGTGTCCGTGAGCGACGTCGAGTCGAGCGGGTCGTGCCCGCCGATCACGTCGTGCAGCAGGGCGGCGTCGAGCACCGTGCGGGTCACCGGGCCGACCTGATCGAGCGAGGATGCGAGAGCGATCGAGCCGTAGCGGGACACACCGCCGTAGGTGGGCTTGACGCCGACCGAGCCGGTGACGGCGGCCGGCTGGCGGATCGAGCCGCCGGTGTCGCTGCCGAGTGCCAGCGGCGCCTCGAAGGAGCTGACCGCGGCCGCGGAGCCACCGCCGGAGCCGCCGGGGATCCGGTCGAAGTCCCACGGGTTGTGCGTCGGGCCGTAGGCGGAGAATTCGGTCGACGAGCCCATCGCGAACTCGTCCATGTTGGTCTTGCCGAGCAGAATCAGCCCGGCGTCGCGCACGCGCCTGACCACGGTGGCGTCGTACGGGGCGATCCAGCCCTCGAGGATCTTGGAACCGGCGGTCGAGGGCATGTCGATGGTGGCGAGCACGTCCTTGATGGCGATCGGAACCCCGGCGAGCGGCCCGAGCACCTCCCCGGCGGCACGCCGGGCGTCGACGCGGGCTGCGGCGGCGAGCGCGGCCTCGCCGGCCACGTGGAGGAACGCGTGCACACCGGTGTCGACGGCCGCGATCTGGTCCAGGTGAGCCTGGGTCACCTCGACGGAGCTGATGGACCGTTCGACAAGCAGACCCGAGAGGTCGGCGGCGGACAGCTTGATCACATTGGTCATGGATTACTCCTCGTCCAGGATTGCGGGCACGCGGAACTTGTCGCCGTCCCGGTCGGGAGCCCCGGAGAGCGCCTGTTCGACCGTGAGCGAGGGAACCACCGTGTCGGCGCGGAAGACATTGGTCAGCGGCATCGGGTGGCTCGTCGCCGGCACATCCGGCGTGGCCACTTCGGCTACCTTTGCGACCGAGTCAACGATCTGACCGAGTTCAGTCGTGAGGCGGGCGATCTCCTCCGAGCTGAGGTCGATCCGGGCAAGGTTGGCCAAATGGGCAACCTGCTCGGCCGTGATTTCAGACATGTTGCTCCGTACGATCGTCGGGGGTGGATTCCCCAATTCTATTCGGAGCCGTCGGTGACAAGATCCGCGTTGCCGGTTCCGATCAACGCCATGTTGTGCAGGGACTCGCTTCCAACGTCGAAGTAAGCGTTGTGGCCGACCGATCCGTTCAGCCAGGAGCCGGTGATCCGATCGTTCCCGCCGGATACGCCGAGGGTGTTCGCGCCGTACGACTCCGCACCGGGATCGCTGCCGAAGAAAGCGCTGTTCACGGTCGGGTCCCAGTCGGCGCTGCCCACATAGACACTGCCCGGCGCGACGCTCAGGCTGTCGACGGACTGCACCTGGCTGCCCGGGGACCCCACCAGCACCAGGGCGTCCACCCCGAACGTGCCGCGGGCCAGCGCCGTGAGCGCCACGGTCGACCCGTACGAGTGCGCGAGCACCGAAACGAAGGGCCGACGCGTGCCTCCGTCGGCCGCGATGCCCAGAGCCGACTGCTCCAGGAAGTCGGCGCCGACCTCCGCGAGGCCCGTCCCGCCCACGGTGAACACAGTGGGGGCCTCGTAGCCGATCCAGGCGATCGTGGCGACGCCGGCGGCGCGGATGCTGCCGGTCAGGGCGTGCCCGGACGGCGCCCCCCCGCGCAGCACCGCGATCTGTTCCGTGTACACGGCGTCTGCGGTGTCGGCCCAGTTGACGATCTGCTGCTCGACGGTGTAGTTCATGCCGGGTACCAGATAGGTGACGAATGCGGCGGTGTCCGGGTTGCCGAGGGCGATCGCGGCACGCCCGCCGCCTGCGGGGTCGAGGAGGATCAAGGAACGGCGCGGGGCGCCGTCGGGGGTGCTCAGTGCCGCCTTGACCTGGGTCAGGACGGCGAGTTCTCGGTTGAGCAGCGTGCGCTCGCTGTCGTCGGTCGCGTCGGCCAGCCGCTGGGTGACGTCGGCCAGGCTCTGCGTGAGGTAGCGAGCGTTGGCCCTGCCCCGCTCCCGGAAGGGGACACCCTCCAGGTTGCCCACGAGCTTGGGTGCGGCAGCCAGCAGCGACGACCGCTCGGAGGCGCCGAGTTCCGTCCAGAGGCCGGCCACCGCGGAGGCTGCGGGCGGCGCCGTCAACAGGGCGTCGACCTGGCCGGGGGACTGCTCCACGAACGCGGCCATGTCGGCCACGGAGAGGGTGGACAGCCCGGCCAGCAGGTTGGCTCCGGTCAGTCCCCGCACGGATTCGACGGTGGCGACCGTGGCGGACCTCGGCACGGATGCGATCGGCTGCGCGGACACCCGCGGGTCGCCGGCGCCGGGCCCCCCGACCGAGGTACCGGTACGCGCCGACAGGTTCAGCCACAACGGTTCCGCCGCGGCGGGTTCGGCACCCCGGTTCGGCACCGGCTGACCCTGGACTGTGGTGCTGAGAGCGTGCGCGCCAGAGGACTCACTGACTCCATTGAGAGCCAGAGAGAGCGTTAGAACCGCCGCTTCTAACAGCAAACCTGGGCACGTCCCCTCACGAACACCGAGTAGCAAAACAACCCGGCCTCTAACAGACAAGCATTGCGACTCCAGACTACTGAAACGGATGGTGCGGCCGTGCCCCCACAGTGGGTCTGGGAGACCCCCGATCGAGGGTCAATCGCGCCAAAGTTTATACTTGCATAAACCTGTATAGGTGTGATCACATATAAACATGTCGTTGAAAATCGCCCTCCTCGGGATCCTGGACCTCGCACCGATGACGGGATACGACCTCAAAAAGAGCATCGAGGCATCCGTCGCCCATTTCTGGTCCGCCGACCAATCCCAGATCTACCGCACGCTGGCGGCACTGGTCGCCGACGGTCTCGCCGACGTCGAGGTCATTCCGCAGGAGAGACGCCCCGACCGGCGCGAGCACCACATCACCTCGGCCGGCCGGGCGGCCCTGGGCGACTGGCTGCGGGCGCCGCTGGAACCCGAAACCTCGCACGACGCGTTCCTGATGCGGCTGTTCTTCGTCGGCACCCTGGGAGTGCCGGCTACCCGGGCACTGCTGCGGGCGCGGCGCGGCCAGGCCACCACGATGCTGGCCGCACTGCGTTCCGTCGCCGAGCAGGAGCAGGCCCACCGCGAGCCCGACGATCGTGCCCCGGACGACCTCGGACGCAGGCTGCGCTTCGCAACGCTGCGGAACGGAATCCTCCACGCCGAGGCGGAACTCGCGTGGCTGGTCGAGACGAAGGAGGCCTTCGGATGAGCCGTCCCCGCCAGCGCCTAAAATTCCGCTATCCCCTGCAGCACGGCGTTGACACCACGGGGACCGACACGATCATGTTCCTGCACGGCGGCAGCGTCGCGTCGTGGTCCTGGAGACCGCAGGTGGAGGGAATGCCCGACCGGCATCTGCTCACCCCCGACCTGCCCGGTTTCGGCGACCGGGCCGGAGAAGACTGGCTTTCCCTCGGTCAGACCGCCGACGATGTGGCCGGCATCATCGCCGCGCACGCGCGCGGTGGCCGGGCCCATCTGGTGGGGCTGTCCCTGGGCGGTCTGGTGGCCACGCACGTCATGGCCCGGCACCCGGGACTGCTGCACTCGTGCCTGGTGTCCGGCGTGCCGCTCACCGGGGTGCACGGCACGGCCCGGTTCCTGAGCACGATGCAACTGCGGCTCTGGGACCGCCCCTGGTACTGGCGGGCCCAGGCGAAGGCTTTCGGCCTGCCCGCCGACGCGGTCGACCTGTTCGTGGAACACGGTCTGAGCCTCCGAACCGACAACGCCCGGCGCGTCTTCGCCGAGGTGAACCGCGGCGGCGTCCCGGAGAGGCTGCAGGACTACCGCGGCCCCCTGCTGGCGGTGGCGGGCGAACGGGAGTCCCGCCTCGTCCGGGACAGCTTTCCTGCGCTGCTCGCCCATCTGCCGCAGACTCGCGCCTGGACCGCACCCGGCATGCACCATGTCTGGAGCATCGAGGATGTGGACCTTTTCACCCGGATGGTGCTCGGTTGGGTCGACACGTCAGAGGTGCCGGGCGAGGAGAGCCGTTGAATCAAACCGGGTCAGTGTCGGCGTCGGCGTCGGCGTCGGCGTCGACCGTCGTCTCGGCCAGGGACTCCGGGCCGCTCGTGACCAGCAGGTGGAATTCTGCGGCGTCGAGGATCCGCAGGCCGAGCGCCTCCGCCTTGGCCAGCTTCGACCCCGCGCCCGGACCGGCGGCCACGAAGTCGGTATTCTTCGACACGCTCCCGGCAGATTTGCCCCCGGCGGAAATGATCGCCTCCTGCGCCTCTTCCCGGGTGTAGCCCTCGATCGAGCCGGTGGCCACCACCGTGAGCCCGGCCAGCACTCCCCCGGCCGCCGCAGCGGCTCCCGGACCGGGGTGTTCCGATATGCGGAACTGAACGCCGGCCACCGTCCACTGCTCCACGATGCCCTGGTGCCAGTCCACCTCGAACCACGCGATGATGGCGTCGGCGATGATGCCGCCCACCCCGTCGACCTCGGCGAGCTCCTCGCGGGACGCGGCCCGGATCAGCTCGAGAGAACCGAAGTGGCCGGCCAGGGCGCGCGCCGCCACCGGCCCGACGTGACGGATGTTGAGGGCCACCAGAAGCCGCCACAGCGGCTTGGTCTTCGCCAGCTCGATCTCGCGCAGGAGCTTCTGCGCACTCGACGACGGCTGCGGTCCCTCGACGCCCTGCTTCTTCTCGGCGGCCGTGGGGTTGCGCCGGAACGGCGTGCGCAGCCGCACGGAGCCGTCATCCTCTTCCTTGGCCAGCCCGGTCTCGGCGTCCCGCACGATGACCTCGATCGGCAGCAGGTCGTCGAGGGTGAGGTCGAACAGGCCGGCCTCGGTGGGCAGGGGCGGCTCCACCGGACGGGTGGGCTGGGTGAGAGCGGCGGCGGCCACCTCGCCGAGCACCTCGATGTCGAGGGCGCCGCGGGAGCCGATGTGCTCGACCCGGCCGCGCACCTGAGCCGGGCAGCTGCGCGCGTTCGGGCAGCGGAGGTCGATGTCGCCCTCCTTGGCCGGGGCGAGCGGCGTTCCGCACTCCGGGCAGTTCACCGGCATGACGAAGGCTCGCTCGGTGCCGTCGCGCAGCTCGACCACCGGGCCGAGCACCTCGGGGATGACGTCACCGGCCTTGCGCAGCACGACGATGTCGCCGATCAGGATGCCCTTGGCTTGGACCACGTCCTGGTTGTGCAGGGTGGCCTGGCGCACCTCGGAACCGGCGACCCGCACCTTCTTCATGACGGCGAACGGCGTGGCCCGGCCGGTCCGGCCGACGCTGACGACGATGTCGAGCAGCCTGGTGTTGACCTGCTCGGGCGGGTACTTGTAGGCGATCGCCCAGCGCGGCGCCCGGCTGGTGGCACCGAGTTCGGCGTGCAGGGCCAGCTCGTCGACCTTGATCACGATGCCGTCGATCTCGTGGTCGACGCTGGCGCGGTGCTCGCCGTAGTACGCGACGAAGTCCGCCGCGAGAGCCGCGGAGGGTTCTACCCGGTAGTAGCTGCTGGTAGGCAGACCCCAGTCCTGCAACAGCTCGTAGACCCCGGATTGGGACGCGACCGGCGGGGTGGCCCACGCGCCGATGCCGTGCACCAGCATCCGGAGCCGGCCGAGCCTGGCCCGCATCAGGCGCAGCGGTTCCGCGGCCTTACCCTCGGCCTTCTGGCGCAGGGAGCCGGCCGCCGCGTTGCGCGGATTCGCGAAGACGCGTTCGCCGGCGGCGACCTGCTGCGCGTTGAGCTCGAGGAATTCGGCGACTGGGAAGAACACCTCACCGCGCACCTCCATCAGGGCCGGATGCCCGGTGCCCCGCAGTTTTCTCGGAATGCCGGGCACCAAGGCGACGTTCTCACTGACGTCCTCGCCGACCACCCCGTCGCCGCGGGTGGCGGCGCCGACCAGCACCCCCTGCTCGTAGCGCAGGTTGATCGCGAGTCCGTCGATTTTGAGCTCGCAGAGGAAGTGCACGGGTCGCCCGGCGTCCCGTTCGACCTTCGCGGCCCAGAGGCCGAATTCGTCGAGCGAGAAGACGTTGTCGAGGCTGAGCATGCGTTCGGCATGCTGCACCGGATCGAACAGGCTGGTCTCGGCGCGGCCGCCCACGGTCTGGGTGGGGCTGTCCTGACTGGCCAGCTCGGGGAATTCCCGCTCGAGCTCGGCGAGGCGGTGCACCAACGCGTCGTACTCCGCGTCGGTGATGACGGCCTCGTTGCGGTCGTAGTACGCGTCCCGGGCTTCCAGGATGCGCTGGGTCAGGTCGGAGACCTCGGCCGCGGCGACGTGCAGGGGCGCGTCTGCCGCCGGGTCGGGCGCCGGGCTATGCATCGACGGCGACCGCACTGACGGCACTAACCGTGCGATCGATGGTGCACTGCCCGAGCACGCGGGTGCCGAGGTAGACGACGGCGGTCTGCCCGGGCGCGACGCCGGTGAGCGGCTCGGCCGGGATGATCACGAGCTCGGTGGTGGCGCCGCTCCCGCGGCTCGCGCTGGTCTCGGCGGACGAGCCGGCCTTGAGCGGAACGACCTGGGCCACGGCGGGAACCGGGTCGGCGTGGGCGCGGATCTGCACGTCGCAGTCGAAGGCGATCTCCGGGTGTGCGGGGGCCACGCCGCACCAGGTGAACTTCGTGCCGGCGATCTTCTTGATCGCGAGCGCCTCTTTCGGCCCGACGACGACGGTGTTGGAGATCGGGCGCACCTCGAGCACGAACCGGGGCTTGCCGTCGGCGGCCGGGGTGCCGATCTGCAGCCCCTTGCGCTGCCCGACGGTGAACGCGGCCGCCCCGTCGTGCGTGCCGAGGGTGTTGCCGTCCCGGTCGAGGATGTCCCCGGTCGCCGGCGGCACGCGCTCGGCCAGCCAGCCTCGGGTGTCGCCGTCGGGGATGAAGCAGATGTCGTAGGAGTCGGGCTTGTTCGCCACCGAGAAACCGCGCGCCGCGGCCTCCGCTCGCACCTCGGCCTTGGACGGCGTCGCGCCGAGCGGGAACATCGAGTGCGCCAGTTGGTCCTGGGTGAGCACGCCGAGCACATAGGACTGGTCCTTGGCCCAGGCGCTGGCGCGGTGCAGCTCGCGGTTGCCGTCGGCATCCGTCACGATCGTGGCGTAGTGACCGGTGGCGACGGCGTCGAAGCCCAGGTCGAGGGCCTTTTCGAGCAGGGCGGCGAACTTGATGCGCTCGTTGCAGCGCATGCAGGGGTTCGGGGTGCGGCCAGCGGCGTATTCGGCGATGAAGTCGTCGACCACGTCGAGCTTGAACCGCTCGGAGAAGTCCCAGACGTAGTACGGGATGCCGATGATGTTGGCCGCCCGCTGGGCATCCATCGAGTCCTCGACCGTGCAGCAGCCGCGGCTGCCGGTGCGCAGGGTTCCGGGCATCCGACTGAGGGCCAGGTGCACCCCGACCACCTCGTGTCCCGCCTCGACCATGCGGGCTGCGGCGACGGCGGAGTCCACCCCACCGCTCATTGCTGCCAAAACCTTCACTTGACGAGTGTAATCGGGTGAGCGCCCCCGCGCAGCCCTCGCGCAGCGGCGCAGCTCCCGTGCAACGAAACGATGGGCCGGGACGAGCGACGACAGACGCCCGCGGCACCAGCCTCGGGCCAGGGCCAGTGTCAGGGGATATCGGTCAGGGGATATCGGTCAGGGTTCGCTCGATCGAGGCGAGGCGAAGCTCCAGCAGGGCGAGCCGGTCGAGCACGGCCTGGTTGCTCGCGGTGCTCTGCTCGACGAGGCCGCGCAGGTCCGCCGCTCCGGCGAACTCCGCCTGCTTCTCGCGCGACCGCAGCACGGCCGCCACGATGCTCGATGTGACGCCGGCGATGATGCCGACAATGGCGATCCAGGCGAACCAGGGAATGTTGTCCATCAGTGTGTGCTTTCTGTGTCGGCTGCGACCGCCGCAACGATGCGTGCGACGTTGGTGGTGACCTCGAACGAAACGACCTCGAAAAATTTCAGGGCCTTGCCGTCGTCGGAGAGTTCGAGGTGCCCGGTCACGTAACCGGCCGATTCGAGTCGTTGCAGGTGCATGTACAGCAGGGCCCGGGACATCCCCAGCCGGCGGGCGAGCTCACTCACATGGAGGGACTCCTCCGCCAGCAGGGCGATGATGCGGAAACGGTGCGGGTTGGCGAGGGCGGACAGCCGGGCGATCTCCTCGTCGAGCGTCATCGTGCCCACGCTCCCCTCGACATCCATCCACCTGCAATAAATACCTTACACGTGTAGGCCCAAGTCGTCCAGCACCGCCACGTCAGCCGCGCGGCAGCTGCGCCGCTGCGCTCGTGGCGTGCCAGGCGCGCAGCGGCGCAGCACCCGCGCCGCGGGTGAGAAGCGACGACGTGCAGCAGAGCACGGATTGCCGCGGCGCGGCTCAGCGGCCCGGCATCCGGTCGGCCAGGCCGGCCCGGGCCGCCCGGGCGTGGGCGGCCGGGAGGGCGGCGAGCAGAGCGTCGACGTCGGCCTCGGTGTTGGTGCGGCCGAGGGTGATCCGCAGGGCGCCGCGCGCCTCCACTTCGCTGCGGCCCATGGCGCGCAGCACGTGGGAGGGCTCGGCCACGCCCGCCTGGCAGGCAGACCCCGTGGACACCGAGATGCCCGCCACGTCGAGCAGGAACAGGAGCGAGTCACCCTCGCAGCCCGGAAAGCTGAAATGCGCGGTGCCCGGCAGATGGTTTTGCGGGTCCGGGTCGCCGTTCACCACAACGGAGGGTACGGCCGAAGAGACGCCGACGACGAGTCGCTCGCGCAGCGCGGAGATCCGCGCGTTCTCCGCCGGAAGGTCGTGCAGGGCGTTTGCCGCGACCGCGAACGCCACGGCCGCCGCGACGTCCTGGGTGCCGCTGCGTACCTGACGCTGCTGCCCGCCGCCGTGCAGCAGCGGCTCGACCGTGGCCCGGCGCGAGAGGGCGAGCGCCCCGATCCCCACCGGGCCGCCGATCTTGTGTGCCGAGACACTGAGCGCGGCCACGCCGGCCTGGCTGAGGGCGTGGAAATCGATCGGAACGTGGCCGTACGCCGCCACCGCGTCGACGTGCACCGGGATGCCGTGCGCCGCGGCGAGCGCGGCCACCTCGGCGACCGGCTGCAGGGTTCCGACCTCGTTGTTGGCGCTGAGACAGGTGATCAGGGCGATGTCGTCGGGGTTCGCGGCGATGGATTGGGCAACCGCTGCCAGGTCGATCCGGCCGACGGCGTCCAGCGGCAGCCACTCGACCACGGCTCCCTCGTGCCGATCGAGCCACTCGACCGTGTCCATGGTGGCGTGGTGCTCGCCTCCGGGAACGAGGATGCGGGTGCGCGGCTGCCTGGCCCAGAACAGCCCCTTGATGCCGAGGTTGATCGCCTCGGTGCCGCCGCCGGTGAAGACTACCTCGATCGGGTCGCAGCCGAGGCTGGCGGCGACCTGCTCGCGGGCCTCCTCGAGCATCCGTTTTGCGTTCTGACCCTGGCTGTGAACGGATGCGGGATTGCCCACCACCCCCATCGCCCGAACGTAGGCGTCAATGGCTTCGGGCAGCATGGGGGTGGTTGCCGCATGGTCCAGATAGATCGCCATCTCGCTCCTTTCGCGCTCGCTCGAGTTTCGCCAGGTCCCACCGGCGGGTCTCCTGGTGGTAAAACACGGCTTCTGTACTCATTACTCTAGAACGCATGACCCCGCCTGATCCCCTGCGCAGCCTCGGCGTGCGCGTCACGACCCACGGCGGCGAACTCCGCGTGTGGTCGGAGACCGCCGACGCCATCGACCTGTGCATCTTCGACGCCACCGACCCCCACTGGATCATCAAGACCGTGCCCATGGTCAAGGATGAGCACGGCGTCTGGTCCGGACACTCCCGAACCCTCTCCCCCGGACGCCGCTACGGCATCCGCGTCTCTGGTCCCACCGCCCCCCGCAACTCCTTCCACCCCGAGAAGACACTGATCGAACCCTATTCCCGGGGACTCGTGCGGGTCGGCCCCGACCAGTGGCAGTCTTCCGTAGTCGACGGCGATTTCGACTGGGCCGGTTCGGTCAAACCGAGGATCGCCCTGGACCACACCGTGGTCTACGAGGCCCACGTTCGCGGCCTCACCAACCTCAGCCCCTCGGTGCCGGCGAACCTCCGCGGCACCTATGCGGGCCTTGCCCACGAGTCGACCATCGGCTACCTGAAGAACCTCGGCGTCACCAGCGTCGAACTGCTGCCGGTGCAGGCGTTCGTGTCCGAGCAGCGCCTGATCAAGCAGGGTCTGAGCAATTATTGGGGTTACAACACCTTCAACTTCTTTTCACCGCACGCCGACTACGCCACCCAGAAGTCCCAGGCCGCCGGTCCCGAAGCGGTGCTCCGGGAATTCAAGGGCATGGTCAAGCTCCTGCACGAGGCCGGCCTCGAGGTCATCCTCGACGTGGTCTACAACCACACCGCCGAGGAGGGCCCGAACGGCCCCGTCAGCAGCCTCCGCGGCATCGACAATGCCGCCTACTACCGGCAGAACAGCGCCGGCGGATACATCGACGTCACGGGTTGCGGCAACACCCTGAACGTCTCCCACGACGTTCCCCGCCGACTCGTGCTCGACTCGCTGCGCTACTGGGCGAACGAGGTGCAGATCGACGGTTTCCGCTTCGACCTGTCGGCCACGCTCGCCCGGGACGAGAACGTCGACTTCCAGGCGGACAGCCCGCTGCTCGCCTCGATCACGGCCGACCCGGAACTCTCGACGGTCAAGCTGATCGCCGAGCCCTGGGACATCGGGATGGGCGGCTGGCAGACCGGCAATTTCCCGGACGGCTGGACCGAGTGGAACGACCGCTACCGCGACCGCATGCGTTCGTTCTGGCTGACCGACCTGGCGGCCGCCCGCGACGGGCACGCCGGGAGCGGGATCGGGCGCTTTGCGACCCGCCTCGCAGGTTCCGCGAACACCTTCTCCCGGGAGCGCGGCCCGCTCGCCTCGCTCAACTTCATCACGGCCCACGACGGTTTCACGATGGCCGATTTGACCTCGTACAACGTCAAGCACAACGTCGGCAACGGGGAGTCGAACCGCGACGGCACCGACTCCAACAACTCGTTCAATCACGGCGCGGAGGGTCCGACCCGGGACCGGGACATCCTGACCGCCCGGCGCAAGGCCATGCGCAACCTGCTCGCGACCCTGCTGCTGTCGGCCGGCGTGCCGATGATCACCGCGGGCGACGAATTCGGTCGCAGCCAGCGCGGCAACAACAACGCCTACTGCCACGACAGTGAGCTCACCTGGTTGAACTGGGACCTCGACGACTGGCAGGAGGACCTGCACCGGGTGACCCGGCGCCTGCTCCAGCTGCGCCGCGAAAACCCGGCGCTGCGCCCGGTACGGTTCGGACGCCCCGGTGAGACGACCCTCAGCGCCAGCGAAATGAACTGGTACAACGCGGAGGGCCGGTCCATGTCCGAGGACGACTGGCACTCGTCCGATGAGCGCACTCTGCAGTACCTGGCGGCGAGCACCCCGGAGCACGAGGATTTCAACCGTATCCTGCTGATCGTGCAGGGCCGTGAGGAGGAGGTGACGGTGACGCTGCCCCTGCACACGGGCGTCACCTCGTACTCGCTGCTCTGGGATTCCAGCCACGACGACCTGAGCGACGCCGTCATCGAGCACGCCCCCGGCGACCAGTTCCTCGTTCCGGCCGCCTCGATGCAGCTGCTCCGGGCGCACTGAGCGTGGGCAACCGGACCATGGGCAACCGGACCGGGGGCCGCTGACCGTGGCCAAACGGGTGGAGGGAAGCGCCGGTACTCCGGCGACGGTGGCGCTGGTGCGCGCCGGCATCCCGTTCACCCCGCACGCCTACCCGCACGAGGCGTCGTCGACGAGTTTCGGCCTGGAAGCGGCGGAGAAACTCGACGTCGCCGCCGGCCGGGTGTTCAAGACCCTGCTGACGGATGTCGACGGCCGGCTGGTCGTCGGCGTCGTGCCGGTCACCGGCCAGCTCGACCTCAAGGCTTTGGCCACCGCCGTGGGTGCAAAGAGGGCCGTGATGGCAGACCCGTCGCTCGCCGAGCGCAAGACCGGCTACGTGGTGGGCGGTATCAGCCCGATCGGCCAGAAGAGCCGGCTCACGACCGTGGTCGACGAGAGCGCCCTGACGTTTGACACCGTCTTCGTCTCCGGCGGGCGCCGCGGCTTCGACATCGAGCTGACGCCGGCCGATCTGGCCCGGGCCGCCTCCGCGGTCTTCGCGGCGATCGCGCGCCCGTAACCGCACGAAAAAACACCTCCGTCGGAACGAAGGTGCTTTTTCGTGAGGCCGGTCAGCGCTAGCCGGCGACGGCGATCAGACCCATCTCGGCGGGGCTCACCAGAAGCTCGTTGTGCGGCACGACCCGCACCGTGTAGCCGAATGCGCCACCACGGTCGAGTTCTATCGTGCCGGTGAAGAGCGTCGGCGTACTGGCATCCGTCGCACCGGTCCCCAACGGTTCCGTATTGAGCGGCAGGGTGCTGACGTCACTCAGGTCGTCATTGGTGAGGCTCTTGCCGTAGACGACCTCGACGGTGACGTCCTCGGGCGCAAGACCGTTCAGCTGCACGTGTGCGCGGAGGTGCAGTTCGTCGCCGACCTGCGGCACCGGGGCGACGCCGCCGGATTCGACGTGGGTCACGGCGACGCCGGGCCAGGCCGAGACGATCCGCCCCTTCCAGGCGGCCAATTCCCGGGCGGCCCGGTAGTTGTTCTCGGACAGGCGGGCCTCGGCCGTGCCGGCAGGCCGGTACAGCTCCTGCACGTACTGGCGCACCATCCGACCGGCGTTGAGTTCCGGTGAGAGCTTCGCGAGCGTCTGCCGAATCGAGGAGACCCAGCGTTCGGGCACTCCGTCGGCGTTGCGGTCGTAGAACTTCGGTGCGACCTGGTGCTCGATCAGCTCGTACAGCGCGTCCGCCTCGAGCCGGTCACGTTCGGCCGCGTCACCGGCGGCGTCTGCGGTGGGGATCGCCCAACCGTTGTTGCCGTCGTAGTATTCCGGCCACCAGCCGTCGAGGATCGACAGGTTGAGGGCGCCGTTGAGGGCCGCCTTCATGCCGGACGTGCCGCACGCCTCGAGCGGGCGCAGCGGATTGTTGAGCCAGACATCCGTGCCTGGGTACATCAGCTGGGCCATACCGATGTTGTAGTCGGGCAGGAACGCGATCTTGGTGCGCAGCGCCGGGTCGGCCGCGAACTGCACGATCCTCTGGATCAGGCGCTTGCCCTCCTCGTCGGCCGGATGCGATTTGCCTGCGATTACGATTTGGATCGGGTGTTCGGAGTGCAGCAGCAGCGCGCGCAACCGCTCGGGGTCGTGCAGCATCAGGGTCAGACGTTTGTAGGTCGGCACGCGGCGGGCGAACCCGATCGTGAGAACGTTCGGGTCGAAGACCCGCCCGATCCAGGACGGCACGATGCCGCCCGGGTTCTGGCCCTCCCAGGCCGCGGCGATCCGTCGGCGGGCGTCCTCGACGAACTGCAGGCGCATCTGGCCGCGCACCTGCCACAGATCCGTGTCGGACACGGCGGGCGACGCCCAATCGGCGTCGGACGTGTCGCTGGTGCCCAGACGGCTCTGCGCGAGCGCGAGAAGGGCCGGGTCGGTCCAGGTGGGGGCGTGCACACCGTTCGTGATCGAGGCGATCGGCACGTCGTCGGCGTCGAAACCTGGCCATAGACCCTTGAACATCACCCGGCTGACCTCGCCGTGCAGCTTCGAAACGCCGTTGGCGCGCTGCCCCAGTCGCAGGCCCATCAGGGCCATGTTGAAGACGTCCGGATTGCCATCCTGAAAGTTCTCCGCGCCGAGGGCGAGGAGGTCGTCGACGGCGACGCCCGGAAGCAGGTCGGTCTCGAAGTAGCGCCGCACCAGGCTGCGCTCGAACCGGTCGATGCCGGCGGCGACCGGCGTGTGGGTCGTGAACACCGTTCCGGCCCGGGCCACCTGCAGCGCCTCCGAAAAACTGAGCCCCTCGCCGATCAGGCTGGAGATGCGCTCGAGGCCGAGGAAACCGGCGTGACCCTCGTTGGTGTGGAACACCTCAGGGTCGGCCTGGCCGTTGAGGCTGCTCCACTTCTTCACGGCGCGCGCGCCGCCGATGCCGAGCAGCAGCTCCTGCAGCAGACGGTGTTCGCCGCCGCCGCCGTACAGGCGGTCGGTGACCAGTCGCAGGTCGTCGGTGTTCTCGGGGATGTCGGTGTCGAGCATCAAGAGCCGGATGCGACCGACCATCGCCTGCCAGACCCGCGCGTGCAGGGTCCGGTCGTCGGGAAGTGCGAGGGAGACCTGCACGGGCGAGCCGTCGGCCCGGCGCAGCACCGACAGCGGCAGGCCGTCGGGGTCGAGCAGCGGGTAGCTCTCCAGCTGCCAGCCGTCGGGTGAGATGGCCTGGCTGAAGTACCCGGCACGGTAGAACAGGCCAACACCGACCAGCGGCACGCCAAGGTCCGAGGCGCTCTTCAGGTGGTCGCCGGCGAGGATGCCGAGGCCGCCCGAGTACTGCGGCAACGCGGCGGCGATGCCGAACTCCGGGGAGAAATAGGCGATGGATGCCGGCTTGTCGCCCTCGAGCCCCTGGTACCAGCGGGGCTTCTCGAGGTACTCGCGCAGTTCGTCGCGGGTGGCGTTCGCCCACGCTACGTAGTCGTTGTCCTGGGCGAGGGCTTCGAGGCGGGCCGTGTCGACGGCCCCCAGCAACGCGACCGGGTCGGTACCGCTCTCACGCCACAATTCGGGGGCGATGTGCTCGAACAACTGGCGGGTCGGCTCATGCCAGGACCAGCGCAGGTTGCCGGCAAGCTCGTCGAGCGCGGCGAGCGACTCGGGCAGCACGGTTCGGACGGTAAATTTGCGGATCGCTTTCACATCCTCAGCCTAGGCGCGTGGCGTGTCCGGCGGGTGAATAGAGGCAGCATTACACCCCCAATCCGCGCTACGGTCAGTAGGTGGCTAAGACAGTAAAACGCACAGGCGCGGCTCCTGAAATCCTCGGCGCGGTTCAGGAAGTCCAGATGACAGACCCGGCAGAACCCCGGATCGGCCGTATCCCGATCCTCGATCTGTCCCCTCAGTTGAACGACGACCTCTGGCCCGCGAAGGCGTTCGTGGGCGAAGCGGTTCCGTTCGCCGCGACCGCATTCAGGGAGGGACACGACCTCATCGGCGTCATGCTGCTGCTGACCGCTCCCGATGGAACCGAGTCGCAGCATCCGATGTCCCTGAACTCCCCCGGCACCGACCGCTGGGAGACGCTCGTCACCCTCGGAGCCCAGGGCCGCTGGACCTACCGCGTGCGCGCCTACGCCGACGACTGGGCCACCTGGCTGCACAACGCCTCGCTGAAGATCCCCGCCGAGGTCGATGTGGAACTCATGTTCCTGATCGGCTCTGAGCTGCTCATCCGAGAGAGCGCTGTCAAGACCCGCCCTCTGAACGAGCGGCGCACGTTCACCGCGGCCGCGAAGTCCCTCGTCGACCCAGCCAAGTCCGTCGCCGCCCGCTTCGATGTACTCAGCAGCCCGAAGCTGGCTGCCGCGGCCGCCGTGCGCCCGATGGCCGGCCTCGAATCGGTCTCGGAATCCCGGACCGTGCTGGTCGAACGCACCCGGGCCGGCGTCGGCTCCTGGTACGAGTTCTTCCCTCGGTCGGAGGGCGCCGTGAAGCGCGCCGACGGCTCCTGGCAGAGCGGCACCTTCCGCACCGCAGCCGACCGGCTTCCGGCCGTCGCCGCGATGGGCTTCAACGTGCTCTACCTGCCGCCGATCCACCCGATCGGCCTGGCTTTCCGCAAGGGACCCAACAACACGCTCAACGCCGGACCGAACGACCCCGGCTCGCCCTGGGCGATCGGGTCGGCGGACGGCGGCCACGACGCCATCCACCCGGACCTCGGCACCGTCGCCGACTTCCAGTTCTTTCTTGCGGTCGCTCGCGAGAACGGCCTCGAGGTCGCGCTCGACCTGGCCCTGCAGGCGTCGCCCGACCACCCCTGGGTCACCGAGCACCCGGAGTGGTTCACCACGCTGCCCGACGGGTCCATCGCCTACGCCGAGAACCCGCCGAAGAAGTATCAGGACATCTACCCGGTCAACTTCGACAACGACCCTCTGGGTATCCGCGCCGAGGTGCTGCGGATCGTGCGGTACTGGATCGGAGTGGGCGTCAATATCTTCCGGGTCGACAACCCGCACACGAAGCCGCTCGATTTCTGGGAGTGGCTGATTTTCGAGATCAACGCCGAATTCCCGGATGTCTTCTTCCTCGCCGAGGCCTTCACCCGGCCGGCCCTGCTGCAGGGCCTGGGCAAGGTGGGGTTCCAGCAGTCGTACACCTACTTCACCTGGCGCAACACGAAGCAGGAACTTGCGGAATTCTTCGATGGCCTCGCCCACGAGACCGCCGACTTCCTGCGGCCGAACCTATTCGTGAACACGCCCGACATCCTCTCCGAGTATCTGCAGTTCGGCGGTCCGGCGGCGTTCAAGATCCGGGCGGCCCTCGCGGCCACCGCGGCGCCGACCTGGGGCGTGTACACGGGCTTCGACCTGTTTGAGTGCGTGGCCCGGCCCGGCGCCGAGGAGAACATCGACAACGAGAAGTACCAGTACCGGCCGCGTGACTTCGCGGGCGCCGAAGCGGCCGGCGCGTCCCTGGCGCCCTACCTCACCCTCCTCAACCGCATCCGCGCCGAGCACCCGGCCCTCGGGCAGCTGCGCAACCTCGATCTCCACGAGAGCGAAGACGAGGGGATCCTCGTCTACAGCAAATTCCTCGACGCGCCGTTCACGGGCAGCGGGCACTCGGACGCGTTGATCATCGTCGCCAACGTCGACCCCCACTCCGTGCGCCAAACCGTCGTGCACCTCGACGTCGCCCGGTTCGGTCTGCCGTACGGCTCCGTGTTCGAGGTCGAGGACCTGATCACCGGTGCCATCTGGACCTGGTCGGCCGACAACTTCGTGCGCCTCGACGCATTCACCGAACCGGTGCACATCCTGCACGTGAAAGGACCAGCTCAATGAAGCACGCACAGGGAGGTCCGGCGGCCAAAAAGGCCGCAGACAAGAAGACCGCAGACAAGACAACCGCTGACAAGAAGACCCTGGACAAGACGGGCGCCGCCCAGCCTCAGGGAACCGTGAAGGCGAGCGTGCCGAAGCCTGCCGGAGCGCTGCACTCCCCCGCGCCGTTCGAGCTGCCGGTCATCGCCGACCACGTCCTCCAGGCCGTCTCCACCGGCAGCTACTACAACCCGCACGAGGTCCTCGGCCAGCACCTGATCGAGCAGGCCGGTATCGCGGACCCGCTCACCGTCATCCGTGCCCTCCGCCCGCTCGCGACCGAGGTCTTCGCCGTGCTGCCCACGGGCGCGCATGTGGAGCTGGCTCACCTGGGCCACGGTATCTGGCAGGGCGTGAGCACCCTCGGCCTTCAGGACTACCTGCTGGAGGCCCGCTACAGCGACGCCCCCGCCTGGATCGTCGACGACCCCTATCGCTACCTGCCCACCCTCGGCGAGCTCGACCTGCACCTTCTCGGCGAGGGTCGACACGAACGCCTGTGGGATGTTCTCGGCGCCCACTACCGGCCGAACGCGGGCCCGCTCGGCACCACGTCTGGCACATCCTTCGTCGTGTGGGCCCCGCATGCCCGGGCCGTCCGCGTGATCGGCGACTTCAACGCCTGGACCGGCACGCTGCACGCCATGCGCAACATGGGCAGCACCGGGGTCTGGGAGTTGTTCGTGCCTGGGCTGACCGCCGGCTCCAACTACAAGTTCGAGCTGATGACCCGCTCGGGCGACTGGGTGCGCAAGGCCGACCCGATGGCCCGCTACACCGAGATCCCGCCCAAGACGGCCTCCATCATCGGTGAGACCAGCTACGAGTGGGCGGATGCACGCTGGCTCACCGACCGTTCGGCCACCGACCCCCACAACCGGGCCATGAGCATCTACGAGATGCACGTCGGGTCGTGGCGTCCGGGGCTGAGCTACCGCGACCTCGCCGACCAGCTGATCGGCTATCTGAACGAACTGGCGTTCACGCACGTGGAGTTCATGCCGCTCACCGAGCATCCGTTCGGCGGCTCGTGGGGCTACCAGGTCACCGGCTACTACGCGCCGACGAGCCGGTTCGGCCACCCCGATGACCTGCGCTACCTGATCGACCGGCTGCACCGGGCCGGCATCGGCGTCTTGATGGACTGGGTGCCCGGGCACTTCCCGAAGGACGACTTTGCGCTGGCCCGCTTCGACGGCGAAGCGCTGTACGAGCATCCCGACCCTCGCCGCGGCGAGCAGATGGACTGGGGCACCTACGTCTTCGACTTCGGCCAGAAGCAGGTTCGCAACTTTCTGGTCGCGAACGCCCTCTACTGGCTCGAGGAGTTCCACATCGACGGGCTGCGGGTCGACGCCGTGGCCTCGATGCTCTACCTGGACTACTCCCGCGAGGACGGTCAGTGGGAGCCGAACATCCACGGCGGCAACGAGAACCTCGAGGCGATCAGCCTGTTGCAGGAGATCACGGCCACCGCCTACAAGCGCAATCCCGGAGCGGTCATGATCGCCGAGGAGTCCACCAACTGGGGTGGGGTCACGGCGCAGACCAGTGCCGGTGGTCTCGGGTTCGGTTTCAAATGGAACATGGGCTGGATGCACGACACGCTGGAGTACATGCAGGTCGACCCGATGTACCGGGCGCACCACCACAACCAGATCACGTTCTCATTCGTCTACGCGTTCAGCGAGAATTTCCTGTTGCCGATCAGCCACGACGAGGTCGTGCACGGCAAGGGCTCGCTGGTCGCGAAGATGCCCGGTGACTCCTGGCAGCAGCTCGCCAACGTGCGCGCCTACCTCGCCTTCATGTGGGCGCACCCCGGCAAGCAACTTCTGTTCATGGGCCAGGAATTCGGGCAGCGCTCCGAGTGGAGCGAAGAGCGCGGCCTGGACTGGTGGACCCTCGACCAGCCGGCTCACCGCGGCCTGTTCACGCTTGTCGGTCAACTGAACCGGGTGTACCGGTCGAACCCGAGCCTCTGGGCTAAGGACAACGACCCGAGCGGCTTCGAGCTGCTCGAGGGCGGCCCGGCCGCCCAGAACGTGGTCTCGTTCCTGCGCTGGGACGCCGACGGCAACCCCATTGCCTGCCTGTTCAACTTCTCCGGGGCGCCGCACAACGGTTACCAGGTCGGCCTGCCGTTCGCCGGGGTGTGGGAGGAGATTCTGAACACGGATGCCGCGGACTTCGGCGGCTCCGGGGTCGGAAACCTGGGTGCCGTGACCGCGCTCGACGTGCCGTGGGCCGGACGCCCGGCATCCGCCGTGGTGACCCTGCCCCCGCTGGCCGGTCTCTGGCTGCGCCTGCAACGCTGACCCGCTTCGCCCCAGTTCGCGAGAGCGCGGAAATGGCCCCGTCGGAAACGCCGACGGGGCCATTTTTTGCCACTTCAGACGCGTGGGCCTGAGCAACTCCATTCCGAACGAATTCGACGGAGATTTTGCCGAAATCAGCTCTAGACACCACTAAAAAGCGGTTCTAGACCAAAATCTCCGTCGAATTGGTTCGACGCCGTCGTCTAGTACAGCAGCGCGGTGAGGCGGGAGCGGGTGGGCGGCACCCGCGGGTCGTCCTGGCCGATGACCTCGAACATCTCCAGGATGCGCTCGCGGATCAGGTTGCGGCCGGCCGGCTCCTGCGCGGGAAAGAGGGCGAGCAGCCGATCGAAGGCATCCTCGATGTGACCGCCTGAGAGGTCGAGGTCGGCGACCGCGAGCTGCGTCTGCAGGTCGTCGGGCGCGGCCGCGGCGGCGGAGCGGATCTCGGCCATGGTCTTGCCGTGCAACCGGGCCAGGAGGCTCACCTGCGCCAGGCCGGCGACGGCCATCTGGTCCCGGGGGTCCCGCGCCAGCGCGGTCTTGTAGAGGGCGATCGCCGCGTCATAGTCTCCGCGGTCGATGGCGTCGTAGGCCTCTTGGTGCAGCGGCGGCAGCTCGGGTTCTCCGGAGGCCGGCGCCTCCGCTTCGGCGTCGCCGGAGGCCTCCGGGGCGGTGGCCATGGCGGTGACGCCGTGCTGCGCCGCGAGCTCGAAGACCCGGTGCAGAACCTCGCGCACCTGGCCCTCAGGCAGTGCGCCACTGAACAGCTGCACCGGCTGACCGCCGATTACGGCGGCCACGGTCGGGATCGATTGCGCCTGGAAGGCCTGGGTGAGCTGCGGGTTCGAGTCCACGTCGACCTTGGCCAGCACGAACTGGCCGGCGTATTCCAGGACGAGCTTTTCCAGGATCGGCGTGAGCTGCTTGCACGGCTCACACCATTCGGCCCAGAGGTCCACGATGACCGGAACACTCATCGATAGTTCCAGTATTTCGCCGAAATTCGCATCCGTGCCCTCGAGCACGAGGCTGGGTACCGCGACCGGACCCGCCGCGGGTGTACCGGGCGCGCCCGGCGCGCCCGGCGCCAGCGGTGCGCCCGGCGCCAGCGGTGCGCCCGCGGCCGGCGCCGCCGGACGGTTCACCAGCGTAGACAGGTCGACGGCTCCGCGCAGGTTCATGCCGGACAGGGACGGGGGGATAACACTCATGGAAGCTCCGTTGATGAGATCAGACCCTGGGAGAAACCAAGGAAGACGATTTTTTCGTTCGAACCGGCGGCCGGAACATGGAACAGGAGCTGGTCGCCGTAGGTGCTGGTGATGCCCTTGGCCGTGGCGGTGATGCCGGAGAGGGCCTTGCTGGCACCCTCGGGGCTCACGGTCGCGCCGGCATCCACCGGTTTTACCGTCTCGGTCTCGGTCAGGCTCACGGCGACGATACTGCCGGAGTCGTTGGTCGCCAATGCCACGGTGCGCCCGGTGCCGGCGGCCGCACCGAATTCGATCGACGCCGTCGAGGGCAGGCCGGCCTGGCGTGAGGTCTTCAGTTCGGTGACCTGGGTGCGGAAGCTGTCGCCCTCCGCCTCGAACAGGGCGTAGGAGGGGCTGGCCTCCCCCAGCTGGAGCACGTCGGCGTAGGCCGCGGCGACCTGGTCGGGTGAGAGCAGGAGGAACGTGGAGTCGGGTGCAATGATCGGGGCGCCGATGGTCGCCGGGGCGACCTTGGGAACCGTGGCGGCCGCTTCAAGCTGAATCATGTATTCGACCAGGTAGTCGGCCCGCGGCGACTCCTGTCGCAGCACGAGGGCCGTCGGCGCGGCGGCGGTGTCAGCCTCGTCCTGGAGGACCGTCATGACGACGCGCGGCCAGGTGGAGGACTGCTGCGGCAGCGTGAGCCGGAGGGGCGACGTGGGCAGCGCCGGCAGCGCGGCGATGGCCGGGTCGGCCCCCCGGATCTTGTAGTTCGCCAGTCGCTTCTCCAGTGCCGGGCCGGTGAACCGGGTGGCGAGGGTGTCGGCGTTGAGGTTCGCATCGGCATCCGCGGTCAGCGAGGCGATATCGGTCACGATGCGTTCGAGCTGCGGCACCGTCACGGCGGGCGGCGGCACGTCCTGGGCCGGGCCGGCGGTGTCGGTCGGAGTCGGCGTCCCGCTGGTGGCGGCGTCGGGAGAGGACGTGGCCGGCCAGAAATCGGCCGAGCAACCGCTGAGCATCAAACCGCTGACCAGGATCAGGGGCATGGCGACCATGGACCGGGCGATCGACTTACCGGATCCGTTGATCTGGCTCGGCTTGATGGCCTTCGGACGGGGCACGCGCGGGAGCCGGGGCATCCGTGGCCCGCGGGGCAGATTGCGGCGGGGGCCACGGGAGCGGCGCAGGTGCAGGAGCGCCAGGAGGTAGATGATCAAGCCGATCAAGCCGACGGCCGCGCCGCCGACGATCAGCGGGCCTGCCCAGGGTGTGGAGTTGTCGGTAGGCCAGGACAGGCTGACATCTGTGGGCGCGGAGGCCGTGCCGTCGGAGGCCACGATCAGGGAGATGCCGTCGGGAACCTTGAGGGTGGTGGTCAGCGTGTTCTCAGCCGTGAACTCCTGCAGCCACAGGTCGGAGCCCACCGGGTTGGTGACCGTCTCCGACTCAGCCGCGGGGTCCGCCGGCGCCGCAGAGCCGGACTCAGACTCGGCGCCCGATTCGGCCTCCGTAGCCGGATCGATGAGTGTGCTGCTGAGGGCGACCGTGTCCTTGGCCTTGCGGATGTCGACGTATGGTTCGTCTCCGAGCCACGCCTTGACGTCGTCGGTGCGCCCGTAAGCCAGGAAAACCGTGTCGGAACCGCTGACGGTGATCGTCTGGCTTCCCGGCACGGCATTGAGAGCACTGGACTCGACCACCGCGAAGCGGGCGTCCTCCACGGATGCGCTCAGGCTCACCGAGGCCGGATCGAGAAAAATGGTCCGCTGGGCGATGCCGAGCACAATCATTGCCGCAGCAAGGACGAATGCCACTATGGCAAGAACAAAACGCACGTCAACCCTCCTGTGTCGCCGGCCGCTCATCGCGCACACGGGCACGTTGGACCCGGATGCGGGCCCGATCAGCAACAGACAGGACGTCTTACGATACTGGTTGCCCCTGAGAGGCACCTAATAATCCCTCGGGTTGGGACGCGCCAGTGCCTTCTGAACAGACTAAAATTGTGGAGGCTCCCTTCGTCAGTCCGTAAACGGGGGTCAGAGCCCCATTTTGAGGAGACAGCGTGGCGAACGACGAAGCAGACTTCACCCAGGTATTCCGCGGCTACGACCGCGACGAAGTCGACAAGACCATCCAGGGACTGCGCCGCGACCTGATTCAGGCGAATACCCAGGGCACCGAGGCGAAGAAGGCAATCAAACGCCTCACCACCCAGATCGACGATCTGAACGCGGAAATCGAAGAGGTCGGCAGCCCCACGTTCTCCGGCCTCGGCACCAAGCTCGAGAACACCCTGCGCGTGGCGGAAGAGCAGTCGACGAGGGTGATCGCCCAGGCGGACATCGACGCCGAACGGCTGCGCGCCTCCGCAGCGAGCGAAGTGCAGACCCTGCTCCGCGAGGGCAAGGAGCAGGCCGAACGGGCACTGTCGGATGCCGCGGTCAAGGCCGGCCGCATCCTCAATGATGCCGTCGCTGAAGCCGACGACTTACTCGCCCGGGCCCACGAGGACTCCACCACGCTCACCCAGGACGCCGTGCACGAAGCGGCGGCCATCCGCGGAGCGGTGGCCACCGAGGCCGCCGAGCTGCGCGCAACCGTGAAGCGGGAAGTCGCCGCGATCCGCTCGGAAGCGGAGCGCGAGGCCGCCGAGGTTCGCGTGGTGGCCCAGCGGGAGGCGACCGAGGCCCGCGAGGTCGCGGCCGGGCTCACGAGCGAGACCGAGTTGACCCGCTCCGAAGTCGCCCACGAACTCGACCAGCAACGCGCCGACCTGGCCCGGGAAACCGAACAGGCTCGCATCGACCTCGCCGCCGAGACGGAACAGCACCGCATCGACCTGGCCCGGGAAACCGAACAGGCTCGCATCGACCTCGCCCACGAGACCGAGCAGGCCCGCAACCTTCTCGCAATCGAGATCGAGCAGGCGAGAACCGACCTCGAACGGGAGACGCTGCAGCAGCGCGCCGATTTGTCCGTTGAAAGCGAGCAGGCTCAGACCGACCTGGCCCGCGACCTCGAACGCCAGCGCGCCGACCTCAGCCGCGAGGTCGGCAAGGCGCGCGTCGGCCTCGCGGCCGAGATCGAACAGTCCCACGCCGACCTCGGTAGGGACAATGAGCAGACCCGCGCCGACTTCACCGCCGAAAGCGAGCAGCTGCGCATCGACCTGGAGAACCATCTGACGGCCACCCGCAAGCGGGGAGAGCACGAAGCCGCCAAGCTCAAGCGCGAGATCGATCAGACCAGGGCCGACCTCGACGTCGAGCTGAAGGCCCGGCGGGACGAAGCGGAGCAGGGCCAGCTGCAGCGCCACCAGGAGGCGGTGGCCCAGACGCAGAAGTTCGTCGCGGATGCCACCAAGCAGCTTGCCGAGACCAACCGGCGCACGGTCGAACTGCGCGCATTGAACGACCAGCTGGACGCCTCCGCCCGCGACGAGGTCAGGGCATCGAAGAAGGTTGCCGAGGAGTCGGCGGAACGTCTGGTGCGGGACGCCGAGACGCGGGCCGCCGCGCTGGCGACCGATGCCGAACTGCGCACGCGCGTGCTCGTGGCCGACGCGGAGGAGCGCCTGTCCCAGATTAGGATTGAGCGTGACGCCGTGGCCGGCTACTTCGAGAGCCTGCGCGGTCTGCTCACGCAGGCGGAAAAGGTCGCCGCCAGCGACGACGACGAGCGCTGACACCAGCCGAGGGGATCTCAGTGAAGATTCAGAATGCTTTTCGCGTCGGACTGATCGGCACCCTGGGCGTCGGCGTCGGCCTGCTCATCATCACGTCGGTGATCACTCTGCAAACGATCATCACCTACATCGGTGCGGCACTGTTCCTCGCGCTCGGGCTCGACCCGGCCGTCTCCTGGCTGGAGAAGAAGAGGTTTCCCCGCTGGGCAGCCATGCTCACGGTGCTTGTTGCCGTGATCGGGGTTCTGACCGGAGTGATCTTCGCCGTCGTGCCGATCATCGTCGTGCAGGTCTCCAACCTCTCCAAGGCCATCCCGGACCTGGTCACCTCGATCAACACCTCCACCTTTCTCGCCGATGTACAGAGGCAGTTTCCGGCTCTCCCGCTGTCGAAAATCACAGAGTCGGTCACCGATTTCGTCGGCGGCAACATCACCAACATCACGAGCACGATCATCCAGTCCGGCCTCGCCATCGTCAGCGGCCTTTTCGGCGCCCTGATCATCCTGATCCTCACGCTGTACTTCACGGCATCGCTGAACAGCATCAAGCAGGCCGTGTACCAGCTGGTACCGGCCTCGAAGCGGGCTCGGTTCGCCGATCTCAGCGAGCAGATCACGACATCCGTCGGCCGATTCGTGATCGGCCAGGGAGCCCTGGCGCTCTGCAACGGCGTGCTCAGCTTCACCTTCCTGTCGATCATCGGTGCGCCGTTCCCGGCGCTGCTCGCGCTGATCGCGTTCCTGTTCTCGCTGGTCCCCCTCGTGGGCACGATCTCCGGATCGATCATCATCGTGCTGACCTGCCTGATCCCCGGAATCGGCAGCTCGATGTTCACAGCGTTGGTCGCCGCGATCTACTACCTGATCTACATGCAGGTAGAGGCCTACCTGCTCAGCCCCAACATCATGAACCGGGCCGTGTCCGTTCCCGGCGCCGTCGTTGTGGTCGCCGCTCTCGCGGGCGGCAGTCTGCTCGGCATCCTCGGCGCGCTGATCGCCATCCCCGTCGCCGCGGCAACCATCATGATCATCAAGCAGGTCGTGATCCCCCGACAGAACAAACTCTAGGCCGATCGGGTACTAGGCCGACGCAGTCCACTCTGTGGGCAGAGGCGCGGCGGCCGGGTTGACCACGGCGACGATCTCGTCGAGTACGCGGCGGGTGGCGCTCTCCCCCACCCACAGGTGCTTCCCGCCCTCCACGGCGATGAGCCGGGTGTCCGGCACGCTCGCAAAGCGTTCCCGGGCCTCCTCGGGGCGGAGATAGTCGTCGAACTCGGGGATGACGGCCACCAGCCGCGCGTCCCGGCCGGTCCAGGCGGCCAGCTCGGCGTCAGAGGCCCGGTGCAGCGGCGGCGACAGGAGGATGGCACCCCGGATCGGGTGCTCCAGGCCGTACTTAATTGCGAGCTCCGTGCCGAACGACCAGCCGAGCAGCCAGGGATCGGGCAGCCCGCGCTCGGCGACGAACGCCATCGCGGCGGCAACGTCGAGGCGCTCATCGACGCCGTCGCCGAAGCTGCCGCCACTCGTGCCGCGCGGCGAGGTCGTGCCGCGAGTGTTGAAGCGCAGCACCGCCAGGTCGGCTAAGGCCGGCAGCCGCCCGGCAGCCTTGCGCAGGATGTGCGAGTCCATGAAGCCGCCGTGGGTGGGCAGCGGATGCAGCGTCACCAGCGTCGCCACCGGTGCCCGGCTCACGGGCGTGGCCAGTTCGCCGACCAGGGTCAGGCCGTCCGCGGTGTGCAGCTCGATCTGCTCGCGCACGGCCGGTAGCTCGACGCCGCCACGAATTTCCACACTCGAAGTCATGGTTTCTCCCCTGGTGCCGCTTGGGCGGTTATTTGATCTTCCAGCAGTGCGAGTGCCAGTGGCGCCTCGCGGCAAGGTCGGATGCCTCACCCATGACGCCGTCGCCGCGCCAGGCCACCACGTGCGCGGTGCCGGGCGCAACCTCGCGGTGGCAACCGGGGCACACGTACGATTTCACGGCTTGCGGCCCCGGTACGGGTTGCACCGTCCAGAGGCCGTCACGGCGGGTTTCCGTGCGTCGCCAGCCGGCGCGCATCCGCTCAAGGCCGTCATCAGCGGCTCCCGGACCGGGCTGGCGGCCACGGGGTCGGTTGCTGCGGGCCATTGCACCAGTCTACGTGCGAGCCTGGAAGAACAAGGAGCGCTAGTACCAGCCGACGTCGCCGGAGTGCGCCCAGGCGCCGCAGGGGGTGCCGTAGCGGCCCGAGATGTAGCCGAGGCCCCACTGGATCTGGGTCGCGGGGTTGGTCGCCCAGTCGTCGCCGGCGGTGGCCATCTTGGAGCCCGGCAGTGACTGCGGGATTCCGTAGGCACCGCTGGAGCTGTTCTCCGCATTGACGCGCCAGCCGGACTCCTTGTTCCAGAGTGACACGAGGCAGTTGAACTGATCGTCGCCCCAGCCGCGGGCGGCCACCGCATCGGCGGCTATCGCCTGCGCCGAGCCGGGGTCAGGAACGGCCGCCGACGGAGCCGAACTCGACGCGGACTTGGACGCGACGGGAACGGCGACGGGAACGGGAACGGGCTTGGCTTTCTCGGTGACGGTGAAACTGTCACGCGTGAAGGTGTTCGAGGCTGCCGCAGCGACCTGGATCTCCTGGGCTGCCTCACCGTTGAATCGGTCGCCGGCAACCTGGAAGTACGGTGAGGCCGTCGCGCCGGAATACGGGTCGACGACAGTGACGAGCACGAACGCCGCTGCGGCGGTAAAGGCGAAGAGGGGGACGCGCCCGCGCGAGCGGGACCTTCTCATTCTGACCTTGACGGGCCTACCGGCGTGTTCGGATGCAATGGTGTTCAAATGTCTACCCACGATTTCCCGAGCCTATCGGAAATCCGACATAACAGCCAGATAACGGTGCCGATTGACCTCGACACGGCGCGCGGCGCAACTCAACGGACGGCCAGGATCACGTCGACGACGCTGTCCAGCACAACGTCGACCTGGGCTTCCCGGTAACCGCCACGCTGGGGCCGGAACACGGCGCAGCGCACATCTTCCACCGTTATGGGGAGCCCGTCTTCGAAGTACCGGACGAGCTTGTGGGAGAACCGGTCGACATCCGCCCGGCTGTAGCCGACGCTGAGAACGCTCACCCGGTGGAAGCGGTGTCCGCCCTTCCGGCTGAGCCGGTTCACGAGCACCTGAGCGAGGTCATGCACCTCGGCCAGCCACGCCTCGGTGCCCTGCGCCTGCGCCGCACGGTCCCGGTCGCGCGTCGCGAAGGCGTCTTCGAGACGCTCGAGGGCCGCATCCACGTGCGCAGGCGAATATCCGCCCTTGTGCATGCTGAACGCGGTGTGACGGATGTCCTCGGCGGTCAACCCGACGCTGTCGTCGGTGGCGTCATACGCTTTTCGGGCGACAGCGAGGAACTCCTCCACCTGCGGAGCGCTGTAGCCGAGCGTCTTCTTGCCGGTCCGAGGGAAGGTGGAGGTCACCGGAACATTCTGCCTCACTGCCGCGCGCCTGACTAAACCGAGGCCGCTAAGCGAAAATCAGGTAGAGGGCGTACGCGGCTGCGGCCGACGGCAGGATCGAATCCAACCGGTCGAGGAGACCGCCGTGACCAGGCAACCAGGAACTCATGTCCTTGATGCCTAGGTCACGCTTGATCAGGGATTCGGCCAGGTCGCCGAAGGTCGCGCTGAACAAGATGACCACACCGAAGACGAGGCCGAACCACCAGGGCTGGTCGAGCATGAACACTGCGAGCAGCACGCCGATCCCGATACAGGCGACGCCGGCGCCAGCGAACCCTTCCCAGGTCTTCTTCGGGCTGATCGAGGGGACCATGCGGTGCTTGCCGAAGCTGAGGCCGGCGGCGTACGCCGCGGTGTCGGCGGAGATGACCAGCAGCAGGAAGGCGAGGGTCCACCACTGCCCGTCGGGCTGGGCGACCAGGAGCACAGAAAAGCTGCCGAGGAAGACGACGTAGGCCTGGATCAGGAAGCCACCACCGATGTCGCCGAGCACCTCCCGGGAGGGAGCGCGGTGGGCGCGCCGGACGAGAAAAGCCAGCCGCCACAAGGCGATCAACCCAATGCCGGCGAGCGTGCCCAGCCACTGGCCGGCCGCGCCGAGGTAGAACGCGGCAGGCACGACGCCCACGGATGCCAGGACGACCGGTACGCGCGGCACGTTGCGTCCGGCGAGACGGAGAGCCTGAGCGAGCTCGAAGGCCGTGAAGCCCACGAACGCGATCGCGCAGACCATGAACAGGTCTTTGATGAAGACGAGGCTGAACAGCATGAACAAGCCAAGCGCGAGCCCGATCAGGGTTGCCAGGATCAGGTTGCGCCCGGTGCGCGCCTGGATGCGTTCCTGAGTCGCATCCAGCTGCGCCCGGGTCGCCAGCATCTGACGTTCGAGATCGGCCTTCTTCGACTGCATCTGGGCCCTGAACTCGGCGCGACTGACACCATGCTCGCGCTTGGCGCGCAGCCCTTCGCGTTCTCCGGAATCGCCTGATTCGTCCGTCATGAGGCTGGATCGTCCTTAGATCTCGAGGAGTTCTGCTTCTTTGCGCTTGAGGGCGTCGTCGATGGCATCCACGTGGGTCTTGGTGATGTGTTCGAGTTCTTTCTCGCCGCGGGCCACGTCGTCGTCTCCCACTTCACTCTTGAGGGCGTCGAGGTCGTCCTTGGCCTTGCGGCGCAGGTTGCGCACCGACACCTTGGCATCTTCGGCCTTGGTGCGCACGATCTTGACGTATTCCTTGCGGCGGTCCGCGGTCAGCTCCGGCAGCGTGGCCCGAATGACGTTGCCGTCGTTTCCGAGGTTGGCGCCCAGGTTCGGAGTGTCGCGAATGGCCTGCTCGATGTCTCGCAGGGCGCCCTTGTCGTACGGCCCGATCAGGAGCGTGCGGGCCTCCTGGTTCTGCAGCGAGGCGAGCTGTTCCAGCGGCGTCGGTGTGCCGTAGTAGTTCACCAGGATCTTGGCGAACATCTGCGGGTTCGCACGACCGGTTCTCACGGTCGCGAAGTCGTCTTTGGCAGCTTCCACGGCCTTGTGCATGCGGGCGGTGGCGTCGGACAGAACATCCGTGATCACGATGACTCCTTCTTCGATGGCGTTGTCAAGCTTAGTTGGAGACAAGGGTTCCCAGATCGGCGCCGAGAATGGCGGCCGTCACGTTGCCGTGCGGGGCCATGCCGAACACCTGCATGGGCATTCCGTTGTCCATGCAGAGGCTGAAGGCTGTCGAGTCGACGACCTTGAGGCCGCGCTGCAGGGCCTCCTGGTAGGTGATGTGGTCGATCTTGTGCGCGTCCGGGTTGGTGCGCGGGTCGTCGGAGTAAATCCCGTCGACGCCGTTCTTGGCGACGAGCACGATGTCCGCATCGATTTCCAGGGCACGCTGGGCCGCAACCGTATCGGTGGAGAAGTAGGGCAGCCCGGCGCCCGCGCCGAAGATGACCACGCGGCCCTTTTCGAGGTGGCGTTCCGCGCGACGAGGGATGTACGGTTCGGCGACCTGGGTCATCGCGATCGCGGACTGCACCCGTGTCTCGGATCCGGCCTGCTCGAGGAAGTCCTGGAGGGCAAGGGCGTTCATCACGGTGCCGAGCATGCCCATGTAGTCGGCACGGCCGCGGTCCATTCCACGCTGCGACAATTCGGCGCCGCGGAAGAAGTTGCCGCCGCCGACGACGATGGCGATTTCCACCGTCTTGGCCGCCTCGGCGATCTCGCGGGCGAGGGCGCTGATGACGTCGGGATTGACGCCCAGGCTGCCTGCCCCGAAGGCTTCGCCGGAAAGTTTGAGGAGGACCCTGCGCTTCTTGACCGTGTCTGACATTCTGTGCGCTTCTTCCCTCGTGATGCTCTGTGCCGTGCTGTGCAGTGCAGTGCAGTGTCGTGTTGTGCCGTGTAGTGCCGTGCCGTGTTCCGACGGTGTTCTAAAACTACTGGGTGGGCTGGTGGGTGCCCACACACAGAAGGAGACCGGATTGCGACTGCAACCCGATCTCCTTCACTACGATCAAACGACCGGTTACGCGCCGACCTTGAATCGGGCGAAGCCTGAGACGGTCAGTCCGGCATCAGCCAGAACCTTGCTGACGGACAGCTTGTTGTCCTTGGCATAATCCTGTTCGAGGAGTGCAACCTGCTTGAAGTACGCGGTGACGCGACCCTCGACAATCTTGGGCAGTGCAGCCTCCGGCTTGCCCTCGTTTTTCGAGATCTCGGTGACGATCCGGCGTTCGGCCTCAACGAGGTCGGAGGGAACGTCTCCGCGAGCGAGGTACTCGGGGTTCGCGAAGGAGATGTGCTGAGCCACGCTGCGCGCGGTCTCCGCGTCATCTCCGGAGTAACCCAGAACAACGCCGACCTGCGGGGGCAGGTCCTTGCTGGTCTTGTGCAGGTAGATCGCGAACTTCTCACCCGCGACGGTTGCGACGCGGCGAAGTTCGAACTTCTCGCCAATGATCGCGGCCTCGCCGTCGATGAGCTGGCCGACGGTCTGACCGTCGACCGGAGCGGCCAGGCCCTCCTCGACGGTGGTGGCCGCGGCTGCGGCGACCGCGTCCAAGACCTTCTCGGCTAGTGCAACGAACTTATCGCCCTTGGCGACGAAGTCGGTCTCGCAGGCGAGTTCGATCAGGGTGGCGGTGTTGCCGATTTCCTTGGCGGCGACGAGTCCCTCGGAGGTGGAACGATCGGCGCGTTTGGCGTTACCCTTCGCACCCTTCATTCGAAGGATCTCGACGGCCTTTTCCATGTCGCCTTCGGCTTCAACGAGGGCGTTCTTGGTGTCGACCATGCCGGTACCGAGGCGCTCGCGCAGCGCTTTGACGTCTGCGAGGCTGATGCTTGCCATGCTTGGTCCTTACTTGGTTTCTTCGGCGGGAGCGTCGGCCGCAACAACGGCTGCGGCTTCGGCTTCTGCGGCTGGGGCTGCGGCGGCTTCCTCGTCGGCAACCGGCGCGGCCACGACGGCCTCTGCGGTCTCGTCGGAGACGGCGACGGCTTCGTCAGCTGCCGGGGCGTTCTCGGCAGGAGCGGCCAGGAGCTCGGCTTCCCACGCGGCGAGAGGCTCGATTTCAGCCTCCGGCTTGGCGTGGCGCTGGATGAGGCCCTCGGCCGCAGCGTCCGCGATGATGCGGGTCAGCAGGCCGACGGAACGAATGGCGTCGTCGTTGCCCGGGATCGGGTACTGGACGTCGTCCGGGTCGCAGTTGGTGTCGAGGATCGCGATGACGGGGATGCCGAGCTTGCGGGCTTCGTCAATGGCGAGGTGCTCCTTGTTGGTGTCCACAACCCACAGCGCCGACGGCGTCTTCGTGAGGTTGCGGATGCCGCCGAGGCTCTTGTGCAGCTTGACGAGCTCGCGCTTCTTGATGAGCATTTCCTTCTTCGTGAAACCGCTCTTGGCGGTGTCCTCGAAGTCGAGCTCTTCAAGCTCTTTCATGCGGGCCAGACGCTTGGAAACGGTCTGGAAGTTGGTGAGGAGGCCGCCGAGCCAGCGCTGGTTGACGTAGGGCTGGCCCACGCGGGTGGCCTGTTCGGCGATCGATTCCTGCGCCTGCTTCTTCGTTCCGACGAAGAGGATGGTGCCGCCGTGGGCAACCGTCTCCTTGACGAAGTCGTAGGCCTTGTCGACAAACCCGAGCGACTGCTGCAGGTCGATGATGTAGATGCCGGAGCGCTCCGTGAAGATGAAGCGCTTCATCTTCGGGTTCCAACGGCGGGTCTGGTGCCCGAAGTGCACGCCGCTATCGAGCAGCTGGCGGATGGTTACGACGGCCATGAGCCGTTCTCCTTGTCCGGCGCGCGCTGCGATGCAGACGAACGCCAATCGGTTTGTGTCGTGATCGGATGATCACCACTCCTGGTGCCCGGCACAGAACCGCCCCGCATCTGAAAGAAACGAGGACCGAGTGGGTCTGGAGGCCGAATGGGCACGCGTAGTCAGCACGCAAGCGCTGCTCCACAAAGGTTAGCACCCACGGGGGTGCCCCGTGCGCGCGCCGGCACGTGCGGGCGTCCCTCCCCAGGCGGGGTGGTACGGGATCCGGTCACGGATACCGCCCTCGCCGGTTTCGGGCGGGACGGAGGCCGCACGGTGGTGGCATGAATGCCTTCCGTCTGCTCATCGCGGCCGCGCTGCTGCCGCTGTCCTGCCTGTCCATCGTGCGGAGCGACGCGGCGGGTGTGACACCACCCGGGGCGGCGTCGGTCACGGAGACGGCTCCGGAGACGGCTGCGGATACGGCCACCACCGGCACCTGGCACTGGCCGCTGGCTCCGCCGCATCCGGTGCTCCGGGGTTTCCAGGCGCCGGTCACCCAGTATGCGCCGGGCCATCGAGGTCTGGACCTGTCGGCCGAGGCCGGCCGGGAGGTGGTTGCACCGGCCGAGGGTATCGTCTCGTTCGCCGGGGTCGTGGTCGACCGCCCCGTACTCTCGATCGAACATGCCGACGGCCTGGTGTCCAGCATCGAGCCGGTGTCGGCCAGTGTCGCGGTCGGTGACCGGGTCGCGGCAGGGCAACCCGTCGGCCAGGTTGCCGACGGCGGGCACTGCGCTGGGCAGTGCCTGCATCTTGGCGCCCGGTTGAACGGCGGCTATGTGTCACCACTGCTGTATCTGGTCGGCGTTCCTCGCGCGGTGCTGCTGCCGGCACTGCTCCTGAGAGGAGACAGCTGAGGGGCCGGCAGCCGCGTGGTAGTCGCGGAGCAGTCCCGGAACCCGTCGCCGGGGAGTCAGGCGCGCGGGTGCGCGGTGCGGTAGCTCTGTTTGAGGCGTTCGGCCGAGACATGAGTGTAGATCTGGGTGGTGCCGAGGCTGGAGTGGCCGAGCAGCTCCTGCACGGCCCGGAGGTCGGCTCCGCCGTCGAGCAGGTGGGTGGCCGCCGTGTGGCGGAGGGCGTGCGGGCCGGCCGGCCCATTGCCGGGCACATCGGCGAGCAGAGTGGCGACCAGCCGGTAGACCGCCCGCACGCCGAGGCGCTGGCGGCGCGCACCGAGGAACAGCGCGCTCACCGGCGTCGCGGCGTTCTCGGCAGCGGTTTTCGCGGCGTGCGCGCGGTTCTCGGCAGCGGGCCCCGCGGTCTCGGCGGGCGCTGCGGTCTCGGCGGGCGCTGCGGTCTCGGCGGGCGCTGCGGTCTCAACGAGCCGAGGGCGGCCCCGTTCGAGATAGGCGAGGATCGCGTGCTGGGCCGGCACGCCGAAGGGAACGACGCGTTCCTTGGAACCCTTGCCGGTGACCCGCACGGTGAGTCGGTGCAGATCGACGTCGGTGACGTCGAGGCCAACGAGCTCCGAGACCCGCAACCCCGACGCATAGAGCAGTTCCACTATCGCGAGGTCGCGCAGCGCCGCCGGGTCGGGACTGGCGGCACGAAGTGCCAGGTGGGTGAGTAGCTCCTGCATTTGGGAGTGGTTGATCACTCGGGGCAGTGGTCTGCCGGGTTTCGGCGAGCGCAGCCGCACGGCGGGGTCGGTTGCGCTGCCGCCGGTGCGTGCCAGCCAGGCCGTGAAGCTGCGGGCGGAGGCCGACCGCCGGGCAATGGTCGCCCGCGCCAGCCCCGACTGGGTTCCGACCCACAGCCAATCGCGGAGCAGATCGAGGCTCAGCGCCGCCGGGTCGATGACGCTGCGAGTTTCGGCGAAGGCGATCAGTCCCGCCAGGTCGGTGCGATAGGCGCGCACGGTGTGCACGGAGAAGCCGCGCTCAACGGCCAGGTAGACCACGAAGTCGTCGACAGACGCATCGAGGAGGTGCACCGGCGCGGGAATCGGCGGTGGTATGCGAACGGACTCAGGCATAGTCACCTCGGTCAGACCTGCCGCGAGAAGGCCTCGGTGCGCTCGTCGGGCGTGAGCGCCTCCATCCGGTCGAGGAAGGCCGCGTCGAAGCCGGTCGCTGCCGGAAACTCGCCGAGAGCCACATGCGAGTGCACGATCTGGTCGTCGTAGACATGCACGAGGTTGATCGATTGCCCACCCTGCAGACCGCTGAGCGTCCCCTGCGGCGCGGTCGGATCGAGCGTATAGCAGGTCGCTGCGGCGACCGACACCGGGATACCCGCGAAGAGTCCGGTCGTCGCGTAGTGCAGGTGTCCGCCCAGGATCGCCCGGATATCGCTGCCGGCCACCACCTCGGCCAGTCGGGGCTGCCCCCGCAGCTCGAGGATGGACATCAGCGGCAACATCGTCGGCACGGGCGGATGATGAAGCGCCAGCAGGGAGCCGTGCGGAGCAGGCTCGCTGAGCACCTCGGCCAGCCACGCCAACTGCGCGCCGGACAGGTCGCCGTGGTGATAGCCCGGAACACTCGTGTCCAGTGCGATGATGCGCACTCCCCCGATGTCGAATACCCGGTCGATCGGCGCCGAGGATCCTTTTTCCCGGAGCAGCTCGGTGCGGAAGGCCTCGCGCTTGTCGTGGTTCCCCATCACCCAGATGACGGGGGCGCCCATCCGTTCGGCCGCGGCCTCGACAATGTCACGCACCCGGCGGTACGCAACGGCTTCACCGCGGTCGGCGATGTCACCGGTGAAGAGCAGCGCGTCGGGCCGGAGACCGGACCGCTCCAACTGCGCCATCGCCTGGTACACGGTGGTGTCCGTGTCGACCGCACCGTAGAGCGCTCGACCTCCGCCGAGGAAGTGGGTGTCGCTGATATGCGCGATGAGGTGGGTGGCTGGAGGGTACTGGCCCAGTTGCACGGCTGACATGACTCACCTTTCGTGGGTGCCGCCCAGACTACGGCCTGCCCCCGACGTCGGCCTGTCGTCGCGCAAATTCACCCTTCGGTGGGATTCGCGCGAGCCCACTATTGGGGGGACCCGCAGCCCCGTTCTGGGGGCTCATCCGGCCTAACGGCGCACACGAGACCGCCCTAGCTTTCAGCACGTGTCCTCACAGATGAGGACTGTCGAGACCCGAAATCGATAGAAGGGCATCACATGACCAAGAAGACCACACCCGAGGCAACCGCCGGCACCGCCAAGCAACTGCGGGTGAGGAGCATCGCGCTCGTCGCGGCCGCGATGCTCCTGGTCGGCGGAGGCGGAGCGTACGCCTACTGGTCGACGACCGGCTCCGGCACCGGTGCGGCGGCCAACGCCAAGTCCAACGGCTCGCTGGTGCTGAGCGCCCACCTGGCCGACGGTCTGACCCCGGGCGCCTCCGTGCCGGTGACGTACTCCGCAAAAAATGCGGGCACGTCCAGCCTCAAGGTCGCAACCATCTCCCAGACCGGAAGCACCGACGCCCCGGGGTGTGTCTTCGCCGACAACTTCACGATCGCCCCGTCCGTCGTCTCCGACACGCGCGTGATGGGCACACCCAGGAGCCAGACCGCCGTCGATGTGACCATCACGGGAACCTCGACGCTCATGTTCCTTGACACCGCTGACGACCAGGACGCCTGCAAGGGCGCCACCGTCACGCTGACGCTCAAGTCCAACTAGCTCGATCACAGGTGGGCAGACTCTCTCCGAGCCTGCCCACCTGTGCGATTTTCATTTTGGTACATCAGAGTCCTTGAACATTCATGCTCGTTCGACAGCTGTGAGAGGTTGACGTGACTTCCCTCCGTCCCCACCGTTCCGCATCCGGAAACACCCGCCTCTCATTCTTCGGCCTCACCGCCGCCGTGACCCTTGCCGTGTTGGTCGTGTCCGTAACCGGTGGCGCCTCCGCGTATTACACCGCCCCCGGGTTCGGCTCCGGCTCGGCAGCCCTTGGCACGCTGCTTCCGCCCACCGACGTGCTCGTTCCCGCGACGAGCGCCGGCACCGTGAGCCTGCGCTGGACGGCATCCGTCGGCACGCCCGCGCCGACCGGCTACTACGCCACCCGCACCAAGACCGGCACCGGCACGCCGACCCCGGCCTGCGGCACCAGCCCGACCATCATCGTGGCCACCGCGTTTTGCGACGACCTGCTCGTTCTGACCGGCGACTATACCTACACGGTCACCGCCGTCTACAACGGCTGGACCGCGGCGAGCGCCCCCAGTGGCAGCGTGAGGATCTCGAATCCGACGAAAGTCGCGTTCCAGGCCCAACCGTCCGACGCGACCAGCGGCGCCGTCTTCACTGCCCAGCCCAGCGTCGCGATCCAGAATGCCGCCGGAGAGACCGTGCCCACCAGTACCAGCCCGGTCACCCTGGCAATCACCGGGTCGCCCGCCGGAGCGAACCTCACCTGCGACCAGAATCCGCTGCCAGCCGGATCCGGCATCGCGGTCTTCTCCGGCTGCCAGATCGACAGGGCCGGCACGTACACACTCACCGCGACCGCGAACGGGCTCACCGCCGCCACAAGCGGCAGCATCACCATCGCCGCCGGCAGCGCCACGCAGCTCGTGTTCGCAACGCAACCTTCCAGCAGCACCGGCGGGATGGTATTCCCCACCCAGCCTGTGGTCACGGTGCTGGACGCGTTCGGAAATACCGTCACCGTCAGCAACGCCCCCATAACCCTCAGCATCACGACGCCCGGCGGCGCCAGGCTCACGTGCCCAACCAACCCGCTGGCGGCAGCATCCGGTGTCGCGGCCTTCACCGGCTGCGCCGTCGACAGGGCCGGCACCTATACGCTCACCGCGGCCTCCGGTGCCCTGACCGCCGCCACGAGCACCGCGCTGACCGTTTCCGTGGGCTCCGCGAAGAAACTGTCCTTCACCCAACCTGCCGTTGACTTCTCCGCCACCAGCCAGACCACGTTCGCCGCGCCCGTCCAACCGGTTGTCACCGTTCAGGACGCCGGCGGAAACACCATCACCGACAGCACCGCAACAATCAGCCTCGGCCTCACCTCACCCGCCGGGGCCAGCCTGACCTGCGCCGCGAACGCCCGGGCTGCCGTCTCAGGCATCGCCACCTTCGCCGGCTGCCAGATCGACAAGGCCGGCAGCTACACGCTCACCGCCACCTCGGCCGGGCTCGCCGACGCCACGAGCAACGGCATCAACGTCACCGCCGGGCCCCCTAAGAGACTCGCCTTCACCGCACAGCCCGCCAATAGCAGTAGCGGCGGAACCCCGTTCTCAACCCAACCTGTCATTGCCGTGCAGGATGCGTTCGGAAACACCGTCACCACCAGCACTGCCCCCATCAGCCTCAGCCTCACGACTCAGGCAGGCGCCGCGTTGTCCTGCACCTCAGGCAACCCGCTCGCGGCCGCGTCCGGTGTCGCGGCCTTCACCGGTTGCCGGATCGACAAACCCGGCAGCTACACACTCACGGCGGCCTCAGGGACCTGGATGGCCGAGTCCAGCAGCCTCACCATATCGGTCGGCTCCGTAGCGAAACTAGCCATCGCCTTCCCGACCAGCACTGCCATCAGTCAGAGTGCCTTCTCCACCCAACCGGTTGTCACGGTGCAGGATGCCGGTGGCAACACCGTCACGAACAGCACCGCAGCCGTGACATTGAGCCTCACCAACGCACCCGTCGGGGCCACCCTGTCCGCGTGTGCTTCCGCCAGCACCGCCGGCGTCACGACCTTCACCGGTTGTCGGATCGACAAGGCCGGCACCTACACACTGACGGCCGTCGTGGCAGGCCCCATCACGGCCACGAGCAACACCATCACGATCTCGGCCGGGGCCGCGTCCAAACTCGCTTTCACCGGAACATTCCCTCAGAAGAGCCATAAGAGGAACGACTTCTTCGTGCCTCAGCCGGAAATCACGATCCAGGATGCCTTCGGCAACACAGCGAACGCCGCTGTAAGCGTCACGCTCTCTGCGAGTCCACCGTCCAACAGATCCGGCACGCTGTCGTGCGCGGCGACAACCAGGACTTCTCTCAACGGTGTTGCTACGTTCAGTGGCTGCCAGGTCAGTTACCAAGGCAATCAAGCGGGCCTGTACACGTTCACGGCGGAAGCTTCGGGGCTTGTGAGCGCCTCCGTCATCGTCACGATCGTCCAGTGATCAGGAGTCTTCCAGCGATCATGGATGACAACGACGGGGCCACGATCGACGTACTCATACGCCGAAAGGACGGGGACGACCAGTGGGGTGGTCGGGTGAACGGCGAACCGTTACCGGCCGCGCACCCAGCCGGTCTCCTTCTCCCGAACCACCCCCTCCAGGTCGAGGGCGCCGAGGGACCCCTGCACCGTTGACATCGACAGTCCGGCCCGACGGGCGATGTCTGTCACGCTGCGCGCCGCCCGCGTGCTCAGAGCGTCGAACACGCGCACCTGCTCGCTCGTGCGGCCGCCGAACCCGGCCGTGTCTCCGTCGGCGGGCGGCAGGTCGAGGGTGAGGCTCAGCATCCGTTCGCCCACCAGTTCGGCCATCTCCGCGGCTGTGCTGACGCAAACGGCGTCATACTCGCGGATCAGCCGATGGCAGCCGGCCGACGTCGGCGAGGTCACCGGGCCCGGAACGGCCCCGAGCGGCCGGCCGAGAGCGGCGGCATGCCCGGCAGTGTTGAGCGAACCCGAGCGCCAGCCGGCCTCGAGCACGACCGTGGCCGCGCTGGCGGCGGCGATCAACCGGTTGCGTTGCAGGAACCTCCATTTGGTGGGCGCGGCCCCGCAGGGCAGTTCGGAAATGATCGCCCCCATCGTGGCGATGCGGCTCAGCAGGGCGTCGTGGCCGCTCGGATAGTAGCGGTCCACTCCCCCGGCGAGGAACGCGACGGTCAGCCCCGAGCTGGCCAGTGCCGCCCGGTGCGCCATGCCGTCAATGCCGTACGCCGCCCCGGAGACGATGAGGAAGCCGCGGTCGACGAGCCCGGCGGAGGCCTCCATCGTCACATGCTCGCCGTAGCCGGTGGCCGCGCGGGCACCCACCAGGGCGATCGAGTTGGACAGCGCGGTCAGAGCGGTCGGGATGCCCCGCCACCAGAGTGCGATCGGCGCGTGGACTGCCAGGTCGTCGACGCCTCTCGGCCAATGTGCATCAGTGGGCACCAGGAGCCCGGCGGACGCGCGCGCCGCCTGCTGCAGGGAACGGATCACCTCGGCCGAGGATAACCGCGGCCGCCAGCGTTGCAGGGCCTGCTCCAGTAGGGCCTGCAGGTCGTCGGTCAGTGGCAACCCCGTTGCGGCCAGCGCGCCCGCGAGCCGGGCCCCGGTCCACAGGTCGAGGACGGCACTGAGTGCCGGCCCGGCCCCCAGCCCCTGCACGAGCAGTCCGGCGGCGCCGTCGCCCGGCTCCGAGATACCGGTCCACGCGGCGCGCGCGAACACATCGGCGGCGGCCGCGGCATCCGTCGGGCCAGACCCGGCGGATGCCCGCACGCCCCCGGTCAGCGCAACCACCGTGGATTCCTCCAGCCCAAACAGCATCATGACGTCATTCCCTTCCGCAGGTACAAGGCCTGCCCTACCTGTTCAATGCCGGGCCGGGACACGCCCTCGAGGTCGGCGATGGACCAGGCCACCCGCAGTACACGGTCATATCCGCGCATGGTGATGCCTCCGCGTTCAAGCGCCCGGTCAAGGATGGCCGTGGCCGCTCTGCCCAGCCGGGCCTGGGGGCCGCGCAGCCAGGGGCCGGGCACATCGGAGTTCAGCGTCCACGGCGTGCCGGCGAGGCGCTGGGCCGCGGCGGCTCGGGCCTCGATCACCCGTCCGCGGGCGACGGCGCTCGCCAGTCGGGGCGTCTCGGTGGCCAGCCGCAGCTGGGCGGCAGTGATGCGCTGCACCCGCAGCTGAATGTCGATACGGTCCAGCAGCGGTCCCGAAATGCGCGCCAAGTACCGTCGTCGGGAGCTCGGCGGGCAGGTGCAGTCCAGGTCAGGGGCACCGTACTGCCCGCAGGGGCACGGGTTGGCCGCCATCACCAGCTGGAAGCGGGCCGGGAAGTGGGAGACCGCGTTGGCGCGGTGAATGCTGATCACCCCGGATTCCAGCGGCTGCCGGAGCGCGTCAAGCACCGCCGAGGCGAATTCGGGAGCCTCATCGAGGAAGAGCACCCCGTGCGAGGCGCGCGCCGCCGCGCCAGGCCGGATCTGCCCGCTGCCGCCGCCGACCATGGCCGCCGCCGTCGCCGTGTGGTGCGGGGCCTCAAGCGGCGGGCGGGTGATCAGGGCGCGCCCGACGGCGCGGCCGCTGAGCGACCGCATGGAGCTGACCTCGAGGGAGGCCTCAGCGTCGAGGTCGGGCAGCAGTCCGGGCAGCCGGGCCGCCAGCATGGTCTTGCCGGCGCCGGGCGGCCCCACCATGAAGACGTGGTGACCGCCGGCCGCCGCGATCTGCAACGCCAGGATCGCATCGTCATTGCCGATGATGTCGACCAGGTCGGGTTCGGCCGTCTCCGCCGCGGCGTCGCCGGGAACGAGGATGGGGTCAACCGGGATCGGTTCGAGTTCGGCGCCATGCCAGATGGCGGCGTCCCGCAGGGAGGCGACACCGATCACCCGCATGCCCGGCACGAGGGATGCCTCATCGACGTTGCCGGCGGGCACCATCACCGTGCCGTGGCCAAGCCGGGAGGCCGCGATCACCGCCGGGAGCATGCCCGGCGTCGGCCGCAGCCGTCCGTCGAGGGCCAGCTCGCCGATGTGCACCACCCGGCCCACCGACGCGGCCGAGACCACCTGGTCGGCCCCGAGGCAGGCCAGCGCGATGGCCAGGTCGAAGCCCGACCCGTGCTTCGGCAACGACGCCGGGGAGAGGTTGATGGTGAGCTTGTTGCGGGTGAGCGGACAGCCCGAGTTCTTCGCCGCCGCCCGCACCCGCTCGGTGGCCTCCGACAGGGCCGCATCGGGCAGCCCGATCAGGATGATACCCGGCAGCTGCCCGGAGATGTCGGCCTCCACCTCGACCAGTGCCCCGGTCATCCCGGCCAGGGCCACCGCATGCGTGCGGGCGAGCCCCATCAGAACACGCCCGTCAGGTGCTCGATCACGGGCTCGGTGCCGGGACGGATGATCACGGCGATGGCGTCGACACGGATGCGGGCGGGCCGGGCATCCGCCTGTTCGCACCACGCCGCCGCGAGGCGACGCAGCCGGGCGAGCTTGGCGACAGTGATGGCCTCGAACGGATGCCCGAAGCGGGTTCCCGAACGCGTCTTCACCTCGACGAAGACGACCTCTCCCCCGAGCTCGGCGACCAGGTCGATCTCACCCTGCCCACAGCGCCAGTTGCGCTCCACGACCCGGTAACCGGCGGCGGCGAGGAAGAGGGCGGCGCACTCCTCGCCCTGCCTGCCCAGTTCGTCTTTGCGTGCCACGAGCACCTCCGCCCCCAGCGTGCCGGGTAGGCGCTCCCGGCACTCGCGGGGTCGAGAAGCTGTGCGGTCGGCGGCGCGGCCGCGTCTGGGGAGGACCACCCCCGGCCCGGCGGTCCGTCTGTGCTGACCAGCGTCCACGCGGTGCAATCAGCTCTGCCGTTCCGGGAGCGACACAACCAATCGATCAGGACTCGCTCAGCTACAGCCCCAGCGCGGCGAGCGCCGCGTCCATCTGCTCGGCGAGGGCTGCGTAGCCGGCGTCATTGGGGTGCAGGCCGTCGTCGGCCATCCACTCGGGGTGCCCGTCGAGCCAGTAGGAGGCGCCGGAGATGTAGTCTGCGTCGGCGCCGAGCGCGGCCGCCTGAACCCAGCCGATGATCTGCTCCACGGAGTCCGGGCGCTCCTCGGTGTACCAGAACGGCTCCACGACGATGAGGCGCGCCTCTGGCAGGGCCGCCCGGATCATCTCGAAGTCGCGGGTGATCGCCGCCTCGATCTCGTCGGCGCGGGACGGCATCGAGAAGTTGTCGTTGAGCCCCATGGTGCTGATCACGATGTCCGGCCTGGCAGCGATGACCTGGTCGATCAGATCATCCCCCCGCCGCTGGTTCACGAAGCCGAGGCCGTTGCGGCTCGGGTTGACCTCGGTCCAGTCGCGCTCGGCCGAGACGATGGTCGACCAACGTTTGTCCGCGGCCGAGCCGCCGGTGCCGCGCGTGTAGGAGTCGCCGTAGAAGGCGACCACGGTCTCGCCGGGGCCGCGGGCCGCGGGGCCCGGGTCGGCCTCGCCCAGGCCGCGGCCCAGGACGCCGCTCTGGGCGAGCATTGCCAGGGCCACCGCCCCCGCGAGCAGCACGGCGGCGGCGATCCACACGGTGATCCAGAAGGCAGGGCGTCGTCGAGGGGTCATGACACTGATTCGGAGCCGGGCACCGGCAGGGTTGACGGAACACGCCGGCCCGGCATGCTCAGCGCACCAACCGGGGCACCGAGGCGCCGGATGCCGCGTGTCCGGCGGCCGCGAACGCGGCATCCGTCTCGCGCAACACCCGCAGCACGTTGGCGCCGGCAAGGGCCGCGAGGTCGGCGGCCGGCCAGTCGCGCCGGGCCAACTCGGACAGCAGCGCGGGGTAACCGTCGACGCCTTCGAGGCCGGCAGGGAACTCGTCGGTGCCGTCGAAGTCGCCTCCGAGGCCGATGTGGGCCATCCCGGCGACGCGGCGGGCGTGTTCGACGTGGTCGGCGACATCCGTCAGCGTCACGACCGGCGCCGGCCCGGCCCGGTCGCCCTCGAACCAGACCGAGTAGTCCTCGGACAGGAATTGGGGCACGAAGGTGAGCATGAGCACCCCGCCGTTGGCGGCCAGGCGGCGCAGCACGTCGTCGGGCACATTGCGGGGGTGGTCACTGAGGGCCCGGCAGGAGCTGTGACTGAAGATGACGGGCGAGTCGGACGCGTCCAACGCCGCGTGCGCCGTGGCCGGGGAGACGTGCGAGAGGTCGACCAGCATGCCCAGCCGGTTCAGTTCGTGCACGTAGTCGACGCCGCGGGGTGTGAGGCCACCGTGCTCGGGTTCATCGGTGCCCGAGTCGGCCCAGGTCGTGTTGTGCACGTGGGTGAGGGTGAGGTAGCGCACGCCCAGCCGGGCGAACATGCGCAACGCGGCCGGGGAGTCGTTGAGGCTGTGTCCGCCCTCGGCGCCGAGCAGGGAGGCGATGCGCCCGATCGCTCGGGCGGCCTCCACGTCGGCGGCACTGCGCGCGATGCCGAAGTCGTCGGGGTAGCGCGCGGCGAGGCGGTAGACCCAGTCGATCTGCTCGAGCGTGCCCTGCACGGCGTCGGCGCCTGTGTGGTCGTCGCTGACGTAGACCGACCAGAACTGCGCTCCGACCTGCCCTGCCCGCAGCCTGGCGATGTCGGTGTCGGTGGACAGACCGCCCCCGAGACCCTCCACGGAGTAGTCGCGGCTCTGCCGGCACTCCCACGCCCAGTCGTTGTGGCCGTCGATCAGCGGGGCCAGGGCCAGCGCCTGCTCCACAACGACGGATGCCGCGGCGGGCGCGGACGGAACCGGTGTGCTCATGCCCCCACGCTAGTGCCGGCCGGCGCGGGCGGGGAGCGGAAGCCACCTACAGTTGAACCGGAACTGGTGAACCGGCCCAGTCGAGGCTCGGCATGCCCCCGATGGCCTGAATCAGACTTGGACCAGTTAGGACCCCCTCTCATGATGGGTGCACACCATGCCATGACCGGCGCCGCCGCCTGGATCGCCGTCACGGCGACCGCCGGGCACGGCCTCGGGCTCTTTCCTGTGACGCCCGTCGGCACGATCGCCGGCTCGATGCTCTGCGCCGGGGCGGCCCTCCTCGCCGACGCCGACCACAACTCGGCCACCATCTCGCAATCCGTCCCGGTGCTCGGCCGGCTCGTCACCACGGGGATCTCCCGGGCCTCCGGCGGCCACCGGCACGGCCTGCACAGCCTGCTCGGCCTGTTCTCGGCGTGGCTGCTCGCCACCGTGATCGGTCTGGTGCTCTGGGAGCCCGTCTGGGCCACGGAACCGGTGCGCGCCGGCCCGGCCCTGATGAGCGCCGCGGCGATCGCGTTTGCGGCCAAGGTGCTCGGCCTCTCGAAGCAGTCGTGGGGGCTGGCCTGGGCGATCGGCTTCGCCGTGGCGGCTTTCATCGCCGTTTTCGCCCCGGAGCAGCACTCGTGGTTCGTGATCTGCTTCACACTGGGCTACGGCGTGCACCTTCTGGGCGACCTGCTCACCACCGGCGGGCTGCCCCTGTTTTGGCCGTGGATCCCGAAACCGCCCAGATGGTGGCGCCGGGTGCCGGTGCTCGAGAATCTGTGGTCATCGGGCGGCTACCTGTCCGTGCCGGTGCTGGGCAACGCCGGCTCCCTGCGGGAGTGGCTGCTGCTGATCCCGGTCACCGCCTATGCGGGCTACGGCGTGCTGTTCGCGCTGCTGGAGACCTGGGACGTCAACCTGGAGGCCACGCTGGTGGACATTGCCGGGGCGCTGCCGCTGTAGCGGGGCAGAAGACGCCGGGACATCCGTCGGTCGCCCCTGTTCACCTCGTAGGCTGGAGGCATGGGACTGCGCAATCGGCTGACGGATCTGCAGATGAAGACGATGAGCGTGCTGCACCGCGCGGTGCTGACGGCCTCCGGCGGGCGCCTGCTCGCCTCGTTCGGGTCGATGCCGGCGGTCGAGCTGCACACCATCGGCCGCTCCAGCGGCAAGCGTCGCACGACCATGCTCACCGCCCCCGTGCACGGGCACCAGCGCTTCGTGCTGATCGCCTCGAAGGGCGGCGACGACCGCCACCCGCAGTGGTATCTCAACCTGGTCGCGAGCCCCGACGTCGAGCTGACCGTGCGCGGCACCACCCTGAAGCTGCGGGCGCGAACCGCGTCCCCCGCGGAGAAAGCCGAGCTGTGGCCGCAGATCGTGGCGGCCTATCGGGGCTACGACGGCTACCAGCAGAAAACCGGCCGTGATATCCCGGTCGTGATCTGCGAGCCCCGGCCGCGCTGACCCGAACCCGGGCCAACGCCGCTCGGTGAATCAGACCAGAGTGACTCAGACCAGGGTGACTCAGACCAGAGTGACTCAGACCAGAGTGACTCAGACCAGAGTGACTCAGACCAGGGCGACCGACTCGATCAACACCTTCGGGAACACCGGCGGATGCACGCCCGCCATCTCCTCGAGCACCCGGATGACCTGGCAGCTGTACCCGTATTCGTTGTCGTACCAGACGTACAGCACGGCCTTCGTGTCGGTGCAGATGGTGGCCAGGCCGTCGACGATGCCGGCCCGGCGGGAGCCGAGGAAGTCGCTGGAGACCACCTCGGGCGAGTCGATGTAGTCGATCTGCTTGTGCAGCTCGGAGTGCAGCGACATGGTGCGCAGGTAGGTGTTGAGCTCGTCCTTGGTGGTGCCCTGCGTGAGGGTGAGGTTGAGGATCGCCATCGACACGTCGGGCGTGGGCACCCGGATGGCGTTGCCGGTGAGCTTGCCGGCCAGCTCGGGCAGCGCCTTGGCGACGGCCTTCGCGGCCCCTGTCTCGGTGATCACCATGTTCAGGGCGGCGCTGCGCCCGCGGCGGTCGCCCGAATGGAAGTTGTCGATCAGGTTCTGGTCGTTGGTGAACGAGTGCACCGTCTCCACATGGCCTTCCCGGATACCGAAGCGGTCGTTCACGGCCTTGAGCACGGGCGTGATCGCGTTGGTGGTGCAGGATGCCGCCGTGATGATGGTGTCGTCCGCGGTGATGGCGTCGTGGTTGATGCCGTGCACGATGTTCTTCAGCGCACCCTTGCCCGGAGCCGTGAGCAGCACCCGGGCGACACCTGGGCAGGCCAGGTGCTGGCGGAGTCCGTCGGCGTCGCGCCAGCGTCCCGTGTTGTCGACCACGACAGCGTTCTGGATGCCGTATCGGGTGTAGTCGACGGTGGCCGGGTCGCTCGAGTAGATGACCTGGATCAGCGTGCCGTTGGCGAGGATCGTGTTGCCCACCGGGTCGACGGTGATGGTGCCCTCGAATGGTCCGTGCACCGAGTCGCGGCGCAGCAGGCTCGCCCGCTTGACGATGTCGTTATCCGACCCGCGGCGCACCACGATGGCCCGCAGGCGCAAACCCTGTCCCCCGCCGGCGTGGTCAATCAGGATGCGCGCGAGGAGACGTCCGATCCGGCCGAAGCCGTACAGCACGACATCCGTGCCCGCGGTGACGAAGTCACCCTGCCGGTCGACGACATCCGCCAGCTCGGCCCGGAGGAATTCCTCCCGGCCGCGCCCGGCACCCTCGAGTTTGTAGGCCATGGCCAGCCGGCCGAGGTCGATCGACGCGGTCCCGAGCCGGAGGGTGCTGAGGGTCTGCAGCAGCGGCAGGGTCTCCTCCAGGGGCAGTTCCACATCGTCGATGTGGCGCGCGAAGCGGTGCGCCTTGAGCAGTCCGATCACCGACTGGTTGACCAGTCCCCGGCCGTGCACGCTCGTGACGACGTGATTTTCCCGATACAGACGGCCGATCAAGGGGATCATCTCTTCAGCGAGTGCCTCCCGGTTGATCCACGAGGCCAGAGCGCGATCAGATTCCTGAAGCAAAAGACATACCCTTCGTTCTCGACCGCATCGTTGCGCCGAGTGTGCAGACCCCCCGGCCTGAGTCTTCGTTGTGCTACTCGTCGAGCGCGAGTTCCTTCGGCAGTTCGAACTCCTTGGACGCGAGTTCCTCGACGTTGACGTCTTTGAAGGTCAGCACCCGCACCGACTTCACGAACCGGTCGGAACGGTAGACGTCCCAGACCCAGACATCTTTCATGGTCAATTCGAAGTAGAAGTCGTGCTCCGTGTCACGGCGCACCAGTTCGACCTCGTTCGCGAGATAGAAGCGTCGTTCGGTCTCGACGACGTACTGAAACTGCCCCACAACGTCTCGGTACTCGCGGTACAGGGCCAGCTCGACCTCGCGGTCGTAGTCCTCGAATTCATCTTCTTCCATGGTTCCTCAATCCTACGCTGTGATCTTCAGCCAGGATTTGCGATGCAGCAGGGTGGGTCCGAGCAGGGCGATCGCCGCCATGTGGGCGGGGCTGCCGTAGCCCTTGTTGCCGGCCCACTCGTAGCCGGGCGTCACGGCATCCGCCTCGATCATCAGAGCGTCGCGGTGCACCTTCGCGATCACGGATGCCGCGGCCACCGACGCGCAGTCCTGGTCGGCCCGCACGCGGGTCACCACGTTGAGCGGAGTGCTCAGTGCCCTGTTCAGCCAGTCGTCGTTGCCGTCCAGGAGCACCACGGCGCCGGTGATGTCGACCCCGGCCGCGAACAGATGCGCGAGGGCCCGCTTGCCGGCCAGGCCGAGCGCGGCGATGATGCCCAGTTGGTCGACCTCCAGCGGCGTCGCGAGGCCGACCGCTGAGTGCAGCGCCCAGGCGACAGCCAGCGGCGCGAGGAGCCCGCGCCGGGGTTCACTGAGCATCTTGGAGTCGCGCAAACCGGCCGGGAAGGCCGAAGCTGAGGCGTTGACGACGGCCACACCTACCCCCACCGGACCGGCAAGGGCGCCGCGGCCGACCTCGTCGACACCGATCACGCAGGTCGCCCCGGCGGCCAGCAACGCCCGTTCGACGTCGAGGGTCGGATCCACGACCATTCCCTACTTCGTCTCCGTGGGGACGCCCTGGAAGACCTCCGGGAAGTCGTCGAGCCAGGACCAGCGCGCGGTCGGCCAGCTGATCACGAGGGCGCGCCCGACGACGTTGTCGATGGGCACGAACCCCTTGCCGGGGGTCTCGGTGTTGTAGCGGGAGTCCTTGGAGTTGTAGCGGTTGTCACCCATCACCCAGAGCGAGCCGTCCGGCACGACGATGTCGAAGTCGTCCTGCGAAACGCTCGTCTCCCCGGTCGGCAGAGACACATAGGGTTCGGACAGAGGCACGTCGTTGACGCTCATCTGGCCGAGCGGGTTGCAGCAGGTAACGTGGTCGCCGGGCAGCCCGATGACGCGTTTGATCAGGTGGTCGTTGCTGTCCGGCGCCGACAGCCCCACCGCGGCCACGACCCAGTCCACGGCGGCGATGACGGCGTTCTGCTCGAGGGGCGCTTGCGGCAGCAGCCAGCCGCCCGGATCCCGGAACACGACGACGTCGCCGCGTTCGACCGGGATCAGTTTCGGTTCGAGCTGGTTCACGATGATCCGGTCGTTGATCAGGAGGGTGGTCTCCATCGACCCGGAGGGAATGTAGAACGAGCGCACCAGGAACGTCTTGATCAGGAACGAGATGAGCAGCGCCACCACGAAGATGACCAGCAGGTCACGTATAAAGAGTGCAACGCCGCGCTTCTTGCGCTTTGTTTCTGTTCCCTGGCGATTGGATCGCGTGGGCAGAGAATTATCTGTCATTAAACCGCCTGAGCTCCTGACCCAGTGTACGGGTGAGGAGCTCAGGGGGAATCCAGCGCAAGCTGGGAGTCGACTGCGACGGGTGTTAGTCGCGCTTCTCCTTGATCTTGGCCTTCTTGCCGCGCAGGTTGCGCAGGTAGTACAGCTTCGCGCGACGCACGTCACCACGGGTGATGACCTCGATGCGGTCGATCACCGGGGAGTGCACCGGGAAGGTGCGCTCGACGCCGACCTGGAAGCTGACCTTGCGTACGCAGAACGTTTCGCGCACGCCTTCGCCGGAGCGTCCGATGACGACTCCCTGGAAGACCTGCACACGAGAGCGAGCGCCCTCAACGATGTTGACGTGGACCTTGACGGTGTCGCCGGCGCGGAACGCCGGGATGTCCTTGCGGAGGGATGGGGCATCCACCTGGTCGAGAATATGCATACTGTTCGCTCTCTGTATCCGCCACAGGACGACTACGGCTTATGCGATCCGACACGCGAGGCGAGCGAATCAGCAAATGAATGAGTGTGTTTCGTGCCGATATGTTGCAGCTCCCCTGTGGCAGAGGCTTGCCACGGCACAAGCGATGATTATGTCACGAAACGCACCATGCCCGCAAAAGCTGGGTGAAGGTCAGGCCTCCGGCGCCTGACCGTGCTTCTTCCCGGATTCCTTCTTCTCGAACGAATCCCCGGGCGGGCGGAGTGGATGCTCGCGCACGATGATGACGGAGGGATCCGGCTTGGGGATGAAACCGTCGGTCGGCGGCAGCGTGGGCGGCACGGTCGGCAGGAACGCGGGGCCCCTCGCCGTCTCCTCGACCAGGAGCATCATGGCCCGCATGCTGCGGCGGGCGGCGGCGATCAGCTCCCAGATGGCGAACCAGAACGCGCCGATTCCGACCACGATCACCAGCGCGGCGAGGCCCGGCGCGACGTCGTAGGTAAAGCCCATGCCCACGATCAGGGCGTGCCAGATCGTGAGGATGCCCACGTCGGCCCACGACACCATGCGGGTGCTGCGAACCTCGGTGCGGGCGAAGAAGATCAGGCTCACGGCGAGTAGGCCCACACCGACCACGAGGCCGCTGAAGAAGCTGGCGACCACGTCCCAGCCGCCGCTGCCGTAAACGGAGGCGCCGACCAGGAGCCACGCCGGAAGCACGAGGACGGCAATGAACTGCCAGTAGTAGAAGAACCTGCGTACGAACACGGAACCAGACTACCCGGGCGACCTGCGCCCGCGAGCTCAGTTCGCTGGCGGCAGAAGGTCCGGGCGCACCCGGGCCGTGCGCAAGAATTGCTGCTCCCGCCGCCACGCCGCGACGGCGCCGTGGTTGCCACTGAGCAACACCGACGGAACGTCGAGGCCGCGCCAGGCCGCGGGCTTCGTGTAGCTCGGATATTCGAGGAGGCCGTCCTCGTGGGATTCTTCGACAAGGCTTTCCGGGTTGCCGACGACCCCCGGGATCAGACGACCGACGGCTTCGATCATGGCCATCACGGCCACCTCTCCCCCGTTGAGCACGTAGTCGCCGAGACTGACCAGGCGCACCCGGCCGTCCTGCTCGAAGTGGTCGAAGACCCGCTGGTCGATGCCCTCGTAGCGTCCGCAGCCGAAGATGAGGTTTGATTCCTCGGCCAACTCCCGGGCCATGGCCTGCGTGAACAAATCCCCGGCCGGGGACGGGAAGATCAGGAGCGGACTGGCATCCGTCGCCGTCGTTTCGGGCATGACGGACGCATCCGGCGGCTCGGCACCCGGGTGCACGTCGGTGAGGATCGCGTCGATCGCGTCACCCCATGGCTCCGGCTTCATCACCATGCCGGCGCCGCCGCCGTAGGGCGTGTCGTCGACGGAGTGGTGCCGGTCGTGGGTGTGGTCGCGCAGGTTGTGCACCCGAAGGTCGATCAGCCCCGATTGCCGTGCCTTGCCGACCAGGGAGACGTCGAGGACGGAGAAGAACTCCGGAAAGATCGTGATGATGTCGATACGCACGGGAGAAGTCTACGAGCGAACGAGCGTGGGTTCGGCAGGCTCGGTCGCCTCGGCGGCCACCTCCGCGTCGACGTCGCCTGCTTCACCGGATGCCGGGGCGCGGTTCACATGGGTACGGTGCGAGAAGTAGATTGGCAGCGCGGTGAAGAGGATGGCGCCCAGGACGTTGCCGAGGAGCACCGGGGCCTGGTTCCATACCCACCACTGCCCGACCGTGACGTCGGCGCCGAGCATGATGCCGGCCGGGATCGCGAACATGTTGACGATCGCGTGCTCGAGGCCGAGGCTGAAGAAGGTCGTCACCGGCAGCCACATCGCGAGGATCTTGCCCGCCGTGGACTTGGACGTATAGAACATGATGGTGCCGATGGCGACCATCCAGTTGCAGAGCATGGCCTTGATGATCACGACAAGGATGCCGCCGGCACCGACCGCCTCGTAGGGCAGCACCTTGTGCTCGGCGAGGTCGATGATGGCCTGGACCATCGGGTCGGACATGTCCGTGCCCAGATAAGTGATCGACGTCGTGTAGAGGAAGGCGTACAGTCCGGCCCCGAAGAGGTGGGCGAGAATGACCACGAAGAAGTTCCTGAGTCCCCGGGTGACCGTCGTGCGCCCTTCCATGATCGCAAGCGGGACAAGGGCGAAGCTACCGGTGACCAGCTCGAGACCCAATAGCAGGATCATCGCGAAGCCGACCGGGAAGAGCACGGCCCCGACGATCGGCAGCCCGGTCTGGGCCGTGGCGGTTAAGGCGACGGTCGTGGCCGCTCCGAGAATCGCCCCGGCAAGCGCACCCCGCATCACCATTTGCCCCAGGGTCAGTTGCGTTTTAAGCACGCCGGAGTGAGTAATGTCATCGACGAGTTGGCTCGGTTTAACGTACGACATGCGACGGTGCTCCTATAAGAGGTCTGCCGCGTCGTGACGAGGTGGGGAGCCGGTCGGGCGCGGCGCGCCTCTCCCCGAGGAGGTGTTTCAGCTCCGGCCGGGGGCTCCGTCGACCTCGGCCTGGGGTTCCGATTCAGGTTCGGGGGCAGCCGTGGCTGCCGTGTTGTCACTATTATCGACGTTGTCATCGTCGTGATCAGGTTCCTCCGGGAGCTCTTCGAGCAAGCCGGGAGGCGGGGTGATGGTGACGATGCCGGTCGCGATGTCGACGGAGGGCACGATGGCCTTCACGAATGGGATCATGACCTCGGCGGCGGGGGTCTTCACGATCAACAGGTCCTGCGCGGGAAGGTGCTCCAGCCGCGCGATGGTTCCGATCTGCACGCCGTCGCGCACGACGGAGAGGCCGATCAGCTGGTGGTCGTACCAGGCGTCTTCTTCGCCGGACTGTTCCGCGTCGTCCTGGTCGATCCAGAGGATCGCCTTGGCGAGGGCTTCGGCCGCTTCACGGTCGGGGACATCCTTGAAGAAGCCCACCGCGTGCTGGTTGTACCAGCGGAGCTCGACGAGCTCGATTTTCTTGCCGTGCCAGGGTGAACCCGTGGGCACCTGCAGGGTGAACACGGCGCCCGGGACGAAACGACGTCCCGGGTCATCCGTGAACAATTCCAGCTTGATCGCGCCCTTGAGACCGTGCGCCTTGGTCAGGCGCCCCACCCTCAACTGGCTGCGCGGAGTCGTACTGTCGTTCACCGAACTCATATCCAACTACTCATTTACCAGTTCAGAAATCGGTGTCGACGACGTCAACGCGCACCCGCCGGCCGTCGGCCAGCGCGGCCACGAGGGTGCGCAGTGCCTTGGCGGTGCGCCCGGAACGCCCGATCACGCGGCCGAGGTCTTCGGGGCTCACACGAACCTCGAGAACCTCGCCCCGTGGGGACGTCTGGGTCACAACATGCACATCGTCCGGGTGATCGACGATCCCCTTGACGAGGTGCTCAAGCGCGGGAGCGAGCAAAATTACGCCTTGTCCTCTTCGGTTGCCTCCGCGGCAGCCTCGGTCTCCTTGGGTGCCTCTTCCTTGGCCACAGGCTTGACGGCCTTCGGCTTCAGAACCGGCTTCTTCTTCTCGTCGGCGACGAACGGAGCCTTCGGCTCCTTGAACTTCACGGTACTGACGGCGTTCTTGTCACCCTTGAAGATGCCCCAGTCGCCGGTCAGCTTGAGGAGAGCCTCAACCTGCTCTGTCGGCTGTGCTCCAACGCCCAGCCAGTACAGGGCACGCTCGGACTTGACCTCGATGACGGAGGGCTCCTGCGTGGGGTGGTAGATGCCGATCTCTTCGATGACACGACCATCGCGCTTGGTGCGCGCGTCGGCAACGACGATGCGGTAGTACGGTGCACGGATCTTGCCCATGCGCTTCAAACGAATTTTGACAGCCACAATTCTCCTGTGTATTTGATTTTTGGCGAACTGGGGGCCGTGAGCGTGGGGGCACACTCGGCACAAGCTCAATAAGGTTTTTCCTGCGCCTGAGTAGAGGGTCGGACGCAAGAGAACTCGACTGATCATTCTGTCAGACATCGACGACTTTCTGATAATCGACCGGCTGGGCGGCGCGGTCATCACCGGACCCGCGGCCGGCTGAAGCGCCGCTTCGCCAATCGGTGTCAGGATTGTCACACAACCACGCCCGAAGGGGTGAACCAGGATCGGAAGGACCGCGCATGGGGATCGAATTTGCCCGGTCGAAACGGTCAACCATTGGCATCGAGTGGGAACTCGCCCTCGTCGACCGCGAGTCGGGTGACCTGGTCTGCCTGGCCGAAGAGGTGCTGACGGCTCTGGCCGCGCCCGACGGCACGCCGCATCCGCACATCACCGGGGAATTGCTCCTGAACACGGTCGAACTCGTGTCGGGGGTGCACCATACAGTTGCGGGCGCCGTCACGGATGTCGCCGTCCAGGTTGACGAGGTGCGCGCCATCACGGATCCGCGGGGCGTCGAACTCATCTCTAGCGGATCGCATCCGTTCAGCCAGTGGTTCGACCAGAAGGTCACGGACAAGGCCCGCTACCACCGGTTGATCGACCGCACCCAGTGGTGGGGCCGCAACATGATGATCTGGGGCATCCACGTGCATGTGGGGATCGAGGACAAGGCCAAGGTCATCCCGATTTTGAACGGCCTGCTCGGCTACCTGCCGCACCTGCAGGCCCTGTCGGCGTCGAGCCCGTTCTGGGCCGGCGTGAACACCGGCTACGCCTCCAACCGCGCCCTCATGTTCCAGCAGTTGCCCACCGCCGGCCTGCCGTGGATCCTGCAGGACTGGGAGGCCTGGGAGCGCTACGTGGCCGATATGACCGCCACCGGGGTGATCGAGGACGCGACCGAGGTGCGCTGGGACATCCGTCCGTCGCCGCGATGGGGAACCATCGAGGTGCGCGCCTGCGACGGCGTGTCCACGACGGAGGAACTCGGCGCCATCGCCGCGTTCATCCAGTGCCTGGTCGACTGGATGTCTAAGCGTCTCGACGCCGGCGAGACGGTCGGGTCGATGCAGCCGTGGTTCGTTCGCGAGAACAAATGGCGGGCCGCTCGCTACGGCCTGGACGCCGAGATCATCACGGATGCCGCGGGCGCCGAAAGCCTGGTGACCGACGATGTGCGCCGGCTGATCGGCATCCTCTCCCCCGTCGCCGAGCGTCTGGGCTGCCTGGACGAGCTGCAGAGCCTGAACCGGATCATCACCGCGGGTGCGAGCTACCAGCGGCAGCTGCGCGTCGCCGAGGCGCACGGCGGCAGCCTGCCGGCCGTCGTGAAGTCGCTGACCCGCGAACTCCGCACGGGCCTCCCCGCATAGCTGAGTGAGCCCTCATGGCCGTGGACGATGCGGGATCGCGGCTTGGGGGTTCCGAGCCGGGTGTTCGTGATGTCGACGCAGGCAGGCAATGGACCGTGACGCGGGATGTGAGTGCGTTCCGGTTATCGTGTCTCTCGGGTCCGCGGCCCTGCAGCAACTCCGTCCCCAACGAATTCGACGGAGATTTTGGCTCTCCTGTCGTAACCGTGGGTTAATCCCGGCCGGGGAGTGCGGGTTTGTGGCCGCCG
>NZ_PJJV01000053.1:0-53925 GCF_002929655.1 Cryobacterium sp. M23 | reverse complement strand
CCAGCCCGCCAAAGAGCAAGAAAGCCAGCCACAACTAGCCGCCTAAACTCACGCTGGCCTCATTCACCTTGACAAATTCCGAGCGCCCGCAAAGCGTTCCCTGTCGAACACTGCCCACAGGCGCCAACTGCTCGTCATTCGTTGTGCTTTACTCGTGACATGGCAGCACGGTTGTTGTTACTGATCGGCATTGCGGCATCCGTCATTGGACTGTTTGGGACTGTGCTGTATTTCTTCCAGCCCTGGCGAACGTGCCCTTACGACGATTCACCGGCAGCGGGCGCCATGCTCCCCGGCGATGCGGCGGTGATGGCGGCAGCATTCGCTCTCCTGTGTGTCGGCGTCGTGACAGTAGTCATCGCGCTCATTGTTCGAACTCAGACCCAGAGCCGAAGCTCGCTCTGACCTGGGCACGTGTGATTGTGATTGCGCTCGTGAGCGTCGCCCGATAGACCTTCGCCGATCGGACGCGAATCGCCCTGCGACAACTTGCACTGTTTCGATAGCACAATATTGTGCTACTTTTATAGCACAACGCTCGCGATGCTCGCGAGGGATTCGATCTTCTGGGGGCCTAGATGAACTTCCTCTTTCTCTTCGTGCACGCCGTTCAAGATCTGCTACCTCTGGAAGTGGCCGTCACCTTCGGCCTGGTCCTCTTCGCTCTGTCGTGGGTTCGTCCCCGGCGGATGGTTTCACTCCCCCAGACTGGGCGGCGCACGGCAACTCTCACCTGGGCGGGAGTAGCGGGTTCCTTGCTCGTGGTTGTCGTCGCGACGGCGGTCAGCGCGATTGCCGTGTCGGCGCCTGACGTATCCGGGTATGACGGCTGGTGGCGCCGGCCCGCCCCGCTATTCGCGGCGACACTGGTGGTGGCTGCGGCGGCCGTAGCCCTTCGACGGATGCCACTTCCCGCGCCGGGTGAGCGTTCAATTGTTCCGCGGCGCCCGTGGCATGCGTTCGCGTCTCGCACCTTGCTCTGGATCTCCGGAATCACCGCGACGTTGCTCGCGCTGACTGCAGTGTGGCAGATTGCGATCGCCAGGACCGCGCCTGAAGACGGACCGTTCTTTGGAAACGTTCCCGACTACACCGACCTCCCGATCTACATGAGCTTCGACAGCGGGTACGGCTACCTGTCCGGGGCAGGATGGCCGAACCATCTCGCCACTCTCGTGGCGCTGGCACTGGCCTGCACCGTCTTTTTCGCCGTGCTTCACACGGACGCCAACCGGCCCGTGTTCGCCCGATCGACCGCCTCCAGCGTGCGTTCGGAACGAGAACTGACCGTTCGACTGTTCACGTTCATCCTGCTCGGTGGACTGATCACAACGCTCGGAGCTGTGTGGATGCACACCGGTTCTTCCGGTCAAGCTTTGGTCGGATTGGACGAGCAGTGGGTTTCCGACAATCAGGCGTACCCGCGCATTCTCGTAGCCGGGGGCTACGACGCGATCGCCCGCCCCATGAACCTCCTGGGCTATGCACTCCAGGCTGGCGGAGTCGCGTTCTTCCTCCGCCTTGCGGTAGACACCGCCCGCGCCGCAATCGCAACACGACGCTCGCGCCTCGCAACGTTGGAGTATGAAGTCTCGACCAACGGACCACGGCGATGACCGGGATCACGCCGAGCTCTGCGGATGAAATTGATGCGCTCTTCCGTGGGGCGATCCGCTCCGGACAACTCGGTGACGGCGAACGCTTGCCAACCGTCCGACAAACTGCTCGAGATTTCGGCGTCGCACAGGCCACAGCCGCAAAGGCCTACAAGTCTTTGGAACGCGACGGCCTCATCGTCACCCGCACCGCCGCCGGCACCCGCGTGGCCCCTGGCGCATCCCGGGCGCCACAGGCAGTCATCGAGCACGCCCGCGCCCTCGCGGAAGCCAGCGAAGGCGCACTCGTCACCCTCGAAGACACCATCGCAATTCTCCGCGCGGTCTGGCGAACAGAGGCGACCCACCCGCCGGCATGACGTTCCCCGCTCGATCGAGGAGGCCAACGTCCCGCAGAGCGTCCGGATGCCCTTCCGGTCCCGTCTACAACCGACACCGGCTGGATTTCGGGTGTGTGCCCTTGCGGATTCGAGGTGCTCTGCGACCGCCCGGACAAGGGGTTTGCCTGCATCGCCAGCGGCACGGCGCACGTCATGCTCGCAGTCGACACGGGTACACGGTCACCACAGATACAAGCCTGCCAATGGCGCTTCTGTGCGGACTCTCGCCCCATCCACGCTCGGGCGACGCCTCCAGGTGGTCTTTTTTGGGTGGCTAGTCGGTCTGATAGCTATTCATCGACACGCGGGCTCGCCCAGCCGGTATTTAGCCGATCCTTCGTACTCTTATTGACGGAGTCCCCCCACTCCACAAGGATTGGCCCCGGCAGATTCCTCACCTCCCCCAGGTGCAGCGACGCCGGGGCTTTTTCGCGGCTACGACGGAACTCGTTGGACGCTCAGCCGAGCAGGCGCGCAGCCGTTCGGCCCGCTCCTGGCCTGCACGCGGTCCAGTAAGCCGCCAGCTGCCGCCGCGCGAGGCGTGCCGCTCGAAGCGGCGGTGCAACTGCAGCGGTGCAGTCATCTGACGCCGTCTTCGCTCTGACCCGTGAAGCAGTCGGGTTGGCGACCCCAGTCAGAGATAAATCTGACTGGGGAAGCCATCGTCCCGGACCCCCCGGTATCCCCACATTGCATCGAGACGTTAATCTCGCCGGTACTTGTACGATCGTACAGTACTCTGGGGCGCGGGCTTTCGGGGGGTGATGGCTACGCTTGTACAGCAGTGCTAGCGGATGTCCGTCCGGATGTGGCCTCGTTCACGGAGTCAACACCGCAGCGCGGGTCAGGCTCGGACTTTGGATAATCTCGGGAGGCACGATTGGCACGCAACGATTCCCGGTCGGCCGAGATGCGCGAACGCATTCTGGCCGCCGCTGCCGTTGAATTCGCCGACCGTGGCTACGCAGGCGCTTCGATTGGCCTCATCGCCGAGACAGCAGCAACCGGAAAGGGCCAGGTGCAGTACCACTTCAGCGCCAAGTCGGACATCGCCCTGGAACTTGTACGCTCCGCGTTCTCCCGAGCACCGTTCGCCAACGTGCTCGACGACGCCCTGCCCATTCACGGGATGGAAGCGATCGTCGCCTCGATCCGGGGCGTGGCCGACGCCTTCCAAAACGACGTCCGCGTGCGGGCCGCAGTGCGACTGATGCGGGAGTACCAACTGATCCCAGCCACCCTGCCAACACCGTATGTCGGCTGGGTCGCGCGCATAGGGCTGCTACTCCGCGAGGCCGAGGCCGCCGAAGAGATACCTGCCGGCCTGGACCATGACCAGGAGGCGTGGCACCTGGTCGCGTACTTCTACGGCGTGCAGGAAATCTCCAATCGACTCACGGAACGCGCCGACCTCCCCGAACGAATCGAAGAAATGCTCACACGCGCCCTCAAAACGCTCGGCGTAACGCATCCCAACCGGTTTCTCTGACCGCGTCAGGTGCCGAGCAATTCCCCACGAAAGCCCACAATCACGTTAACGTGCCACGTGAGGGCCTCCGTGACTGGTGAAGACGTTAGATACCTGCACTCAATCCGGGAGCCCTCACTCACCACTGGCCAGTGACCACTCGCCGCGAAGCGCCCCCAGCGACCCGGCCCACGCGTGAACGAAGTGGACGACGACTTTTCGACTGAGGCCTTGCCAGGTTGTCCGCAACGCTGGATTCCCAGTTGACTGTGGCTCTACGAGCCAATCGGATCGATCAGTCGCGGATCCTCATTGTCGGCCGTGCGGACATTGTTGACTGTCCGGGCCACCGGATACGCCGTCACAGTCTTGGCAACAGCGACAGAGCTGCGGTCCAGCATTGAGAGTGCTTCTTCCTTGTCGCTGATCTTCTCCGGGCTCAGCCATTGGCCCCACACGCCCGGGGTCAAGAACACGGGCATGCGGTCGTGGATCTCTCCGGACGCGTCCTGTGCTGCGCGCGTGATGATTGTGAACGAGATCCTCCACACGTCATCGTCCTGACGAGCCGCATAGAGGCCGGCCGCAGCCAGCACATCGCCATCGCCGTGGATGAAGTAGGGCTGTTTCCCGTCTTCCATCTGCTGCCACTCGTAGTAGCCGGCCATGGGCACCAGGCACCGTTGGCTGGCAAACGCGCTGCGGAACATGCCGTTGCTGGCCACCGATTCCAGGCGTGCGTTGATGGGGGCCGGGCCTCCCGGCTTTGCCCAGCCTGGCTTCAATCCCCACGAGGCCAGGTCCACGTCCCGCTGCACCGTTTCGTCGTGGATCCATTCGCGCACGATGGGTGCGGGGACCGTGGGGGCGACACTGTAGGAGGGCTTCCAGTCGGCGGCGTTGTCGCCGGTGGCGTCGAAGAGGCTCAGTAGCTCGTCTGTCGTATTGGGGACCACGTATCTGCCGCACATGCAGTTGAAGCTAGCTCTCCCCCAGCCTCGTCAGCAATGGGATCGTCCTGTCACCTTCTGAGCATCATCAGGGAGAGGGTCGTCAAGTGAGTCGAACGATCCTGCGCTCTGGGCAGCACCAGTAGGGGCCTTCATCGGTGCCCTCGATGTCAGTAACCGGCGAACAAATGTGGGACCTGCTCGACGTGGCAGGGAAAGTCCGAGCACGTCAGGCCGCGGAGCGGGAACGGGAGCAGGTTATGGTCGAGACAGAGGCCGCGGACAACGTCATTCAGATGTGGAGGCGGAGGGCGTGAGGTTCCGGACGCTATTCACGGGACGGGCGTTCCTTTCGACGCGCCTGACTGCGAATCCTGCCTGCGGGCGAGCGGGACTGGCGGCGAGCAAGGCCAGTTTGAGTAGAACCGCCGCTCAGGGGTGCCGTACGGTCAACTGGAGACTTGAGCATCGCGCCAGCTTGACTTCCTACAAAACTCTTGCGCGAATTGATGGGCTTCCGCGGCGCAGCCCTCTGCCATGCTTGAGCACTTGAGCCATCGCCGGCCGGAGCAACCACAATCTGTTGCTGACCGAGGGAGGGACTGTCCTCCGCACAACCTCGACAATGTCGGGGCGATGACCGCTGGGTTTGCGCACAGCCTCACGCTTCGGCAAGACGGCGCCGTAGTCGCCTGGGGCAACAACGCAAGCACGTTGGGGCTCAAACGAAAGCCTGTGCCGGATTCTCCCAGAACTCTCGGCCGAGACTCTGCATCAGCGGTCGAGATGAGCGCTCGCTCGAACTCAGCGTGAGCACGAGATGATTTTCGTGTCAGTCGAAATGAGCCCTCGCGCCGTCAATTCCCCGCCTCACCGGTGGATCGAAACTTGCCCTGAACGACCTTAATTGGGTATGGGTTAGCTAACGCAACGAAAAGAGAGCCTCCGGCATTGAGTTTCACCGAGTAAGCAGCTCGAAGAGACGCTGTCCCGGCTGGGGCAGCACATCGGGGGCAAGCTCCGGCAACATTGTGCGCACCTCGCAGCGGTCTATCTGCTGATGTACTCGATGTAGAGGAGCCCGGTGCCGAGGGTGATTCCCAGCGTCACGATTCCTGCAATCACCCGGGGCAGCCACCGTCGGGACCAAGGGGCGGCGGCCATCACCGCTCCGGCGATCAAGCCGCCGACGGCGAGCGTGAAGATCGCTTCTCCTGCCTAGTTGGCCTCCTGGTCAGGAAAGAGGCATTCACCGCCGAAGTCACCGCACCATGTGATGAAGGCGAGGACGTAGGTGACGAGCCAAATCAGGAGGACGACGGGCACAGCCGAGACCAGGTGGAGCTGCCGGCGTGCCGAATCGCGCCATCGCTCGTCTTGGTCGGTCATCGGCCCACCGTAGCGTTACTAGACCGAGGAGGAGCGAACGAACGGGGACCTCCGATGACATCATCGGTGACTCGCTTGACTTATGTCCCCGGCTACTCACTGCGGTGGGCGGGAATTCAATCCTCACTCGACTCTGGAAACGACGGAAGTTGGTGCGTTGCATGAACTGGCGCGAGCTCCACCTGGAGGCCCCCTGCGTTGACCTGCGCGTGCACGCCGTGCTCAGGGCTCGTGTGTCAGCGGTGCGGATGCCCACCGCGTGGCGAACGGCTCTGGCACGCACTCCCTGCCGAGAATTGTGCCTTTAAGTGGGGGCCATGTGGGAGGTGTGCGTGAGCGTCCGCAGGCGGAGGTGGAGGCGCCCCTACACTCGGACTAGTTCTGAAAGCCAAGGCCAACCGGCGATGCGCGTGTGTCACAGTCGGTTTTCGCCAGATTCTTGACCTGATCGATGGCCCGAGAGCAGTAGGAGACTTCTAAGAGCGACAAAGGCGCGACCAACAACATCGCGAACTGGTTCATCGCACTCGAAGTATCTGGCGCATTGCTCCTCTGGTGGGGGGTGCCCCTATGTTTTTGCCAAGCGGCGAGTGGGTGGTCGGTTTGATAGAGGGTGCCGTCTCGGAGCATGGCATAGAGGACGTCGCAGCGGCGTCGGGCGAGGGCAATGAGGGCTTGGTTGTGGCGCTTGCACTGGGCGATCTTGCGGTCGTAGTAGGCCAGTGAGACCGGGTCGCGAAGGGCGGCGAAAGCCGAGAGGAACAGTGCCCGTTTGAGGATCTTGTTGCCTCGCCGGGACGGGTGTTCGCCGCGGATAAAGCTTCCGGAGCGCCGAGTCACGGGGGCGAGGCCTGCGTAGGCGGCGAGGTGGCCGGCGGTCGCGAAGTCCTTCCCGGAGACTTCGGTGAGGAGTCTGGCGGCGGTCCTGATCCCGACTCCGGGCATGCTGATCAGGACGGGTTGAAGAGGGTGCGCCTCCACGAGGCGTTCAACCTCGACCGCGATCTCTGCCCGCTGACGGCGCAATGCGGCGAGTTGTTCAGCGAGCCGGGGAAGCACGGTGCTGGCCGCGTTCGTGCCTGTCACGACGACGGTCTGCTCGCCCAGTGCCCGGGTGATTTCATCTGTGAGGCGGCGGCCCATCCGGGGCGCGAGCTTGGTCAGGCGGTTGCCAAACCGGAGGGTGCCGGCGGCTTTCATCGCGGCCGGTGACGGGTATCGCTGCAGCAGATCGAGCACTGCGGGATGGTCCAGGTGCGGGCCGAGGACCCTCTCCAACGCGGGGTGGATCTGGGTGAGGAGCCCGCGGATGCGGTTGTTCGTGGCGGTGATCTGGCCAACGACGTCATCATCGAAGCCGCAGAGCATGGAGAGTTCCGCGACCTGGTCGTCAGCGAGTTGCAGGGATCGGAGCGCGTGCGGGAGTGTTCGTGCCGCCTGGGCGATGATCGCTGCGTCGCGGGCATCCGTTTTTGCTTCGCCCGCGTGCAGGTCAGCGATTCGCCGCATCGCCAGCCCGGGGAGGTAGCCCACGAGCACTTGTTCGGATTGCGCGACGGCGATCGGAAGCGCGCCGATCGTCGCGGGCTGATCGACGACAAACAGCACTTGGCCGTGTTGTTTCAGCTTCCCGATCAGGGCCCGCAGTTTGGCTTCAACGTTCGGCAGGGCCTTGTCGAAGAGCACCTTCCCGGCCCGGTCCAGGGCGACTGCGTGGTTCTCGCCCTAGCCAACATCAACGCCGATGAAGACGTCAACGCTGTCGTAGTTCTCGATTATGAATGCTCCGTTCCAGGTCTCGTTTCCGTTGACCTGAACCGCGGCATCGAGTCTCGGCATCCACGTTACGAACGGCCTAGGACAAGTCCCGGTCCAGCCCCTATCAGCGATCACCCGATACCAGTCAAACCCGGTGACAACACCCCCCGGATCATGGGCGACTGGGGGCAACGATCATGCCGGGCCTGACAGGCCAACACCCTCAAACGATTACACGATCAAGGGCTACAAAGAAAGTAACGGGGCAAGCGGATTCCCCGGGATAGTTTGGGGCGATGTGGAATCACACTTGCCCTGACTACTAGGGCAGGCGTCGAGGACTCCGCCCGGCTGATCAGCATCGACCACCCACCGGAATCTGTACTTGCGAGCAGCGCGTGTTCCCAACGGCCTACGAGGAACGGATACGTCCTTTTAGCAGGGGTTCGACGACGTCGCCGTGTCGCTGCACGATGAATTCGACGATCCGGGAATGAGGTCGTTGTCGCAGAGCCCTGCAGCGGGAACGGTCACCGTTTCCGCCTGCCCGTGTTCTACCCGCCAAGGACTCATCAAGAAAGAGGCCCGACAGCAGTTTCTCCAGAGCCTGGTTCGGCGGATATCAGTCATTCTTTGGGGATTGAAAAACGCCCACGAAATGACCCAGGTAGCTGCATAGGTAGCTGACTTCAAACATGAAATAAACAAAAACAGAAATATGACATCTGACCAGCATATTACAGTAGGGCGGCCGGGACTTGAACCCGGGACCGACGGATTATGAGTCCGCTGCTCTGACCAGCTGAGCTACCGCCCCAATCGACGCGACTGCTCTGACGAGTGTGCGACCGATTCTGTGGTGATCGGGTGGATCACTGGATTCAACGATACAGGCTCGAAAGGCGGGCTCGCCCGCCTACTCCGCGCCGCGGGCGGCCGCGTCGGAGGTGACCGCGTCGATAACCGGTTCCCCGCGATACAGGCACTCAAACGTGTTCAGGGTGCGGTTGATGTCGTGCACACCGATGAGCCGGAGGGAGCTGTTTTTGAGCGCGTTCAGGTCGTCGGGTGCGGCCATCAGAACTGTCGTGAGCTTGTCGGCGAGGTCCTGAGCGTTTCCGGGCTCGAACAGGTAGCCGTTCTGGCCATCGTGCACGAGGTGTGGGAGCGCCATGGCGTTGGCGGCCACGATCGGCAATCCAGACGCCATCGCCTCCATAGTCGCGATGCTCTGCAACTCCGCGATCGACGGCATCGCGAACACCGTCGCGCGGGTGTAGGCGGTCGCCAGTTCGGCATCCGTCACATAACCCGTGAACGTGACCCGACCACTGAGTCCGAGCGTCTGCGACAGATGTTCGAGGTTGCGCTTCTGGTCGCCGCCACCGACGATCTCCACCTTCACATCGAGGTCGGGCGAGAGCAGGACCACGGCCCGCAGCAGCACGTCGATCTGTTTCTCGCCGGTCACGCGGCCAACGAAAAGGATGCGGTTCTCGGTGCGTGGCGCGAAAGTCGGCGAGTAGTTGTGGGCGTCGATGCCGCATGAAATTGCCAGCACGCCCTCGAGGCCGGTGTAGCGCTCCAGGAACTGGGCGGCTCGCAGGGTCGGGGTGGTGACCGCTTCCGCCCGGCCGTAGGTACGCCTCGCAGCCCGCCAAGCGGCCTTGATGAGGCGATCGTGCAGGCCCTTTGGGACCAGGGTGAATTCCAGCATGTTCTCAGGCATGAAGTGGTTCGTGCCGATAATGCGGATGCCCCGCTTCGCTGCCTCGATCGTGACGGCACGACCCACGTTGATGTGGGACTGGAAGTGGACGACATCCGGCTTGACCGTATCAAGGATTTTCCGGGTCTCTCGCGGAATGAACCACGGCAGGGCGTACCGCAGCCAATCGTGCGGGTACCAGCGCCAGCTCTGCAGACGGTGCACGACCATCGGCTGGCCTTCATGCACCTCGGTCCAAGTGCCGAACTTGCGTGACGCGGCTGGAGCCATGATGTGCACTTCGTGCCCGCGGGCCACCATCCCGGCGGCAAGACGCTCGGCGAACCGGGCCGCGCCGTTCACGTCGGGGGCAAAGGTGTCCGCCGCGATCAGGATGCGGAGAGGCTTCTTCGCCGGCTCGCGGGGGGACGACTCGCTCGGCAAATCGGTCAAATCTGACAAAAGACACTGTCCCAACGTAAGTGAGCCGGAGTTCGTCATCCGGCGAGAAATCATGTTTTCGACGGCGCGCACGCTGACGAGGTCTTCTAGAACCCTATTCTAAACCGGTGCTGCAACAGCCATACCGGGGGCGGCGCGCCCACGCGGACGCCGAACGGAGTGCTTGGAGCGCCGTCAGTCGTCGGCGAGAGGGTGATACCGGGCCAACAGGAAGACCCCGACGATGGCGACGACACCCGCGACGAGGAAGGCGACAGCCGCCCACGGCGGAGCCTGTTCGATCTCGCCCAGAACGACGATGCCGATGCCGACGGCGATCAGCGGATCGATCACGGTGAGTCCGGCGATGACCAGGTCCGGCGGGCCGGACGCGTAAGCGTTTTGCACGAAGTAGGCGCCGAGCACCGACGCCAGCAAAAGCCCGATGACGCAGGTCAGGGTCAGCCACTCGAAGTTGCCGTTCTGGGTTCGGTTGATGACGACCTTGGCCAGCGTCGCGACGAACCCGTAGAGCACCCCGGCGCCGACAATGTAGAACATCGCCTTGAACCGGGTACGCAGCTTGAGGAACGCGACGCCGAAGAGGGACAACACGACGCCGAGCACGATCAGGATCGTGATCAGGTTGCCGTCGGTGACTGGTTTGTCCACGGCGGTGAACGCGGCCACGGTGACGAAAAGGGCCACGCCGCCGACGCACATCGCGATCGCGATCTTCGACGCGCGGTTGACGGGGACCCGGGTGATGCGGGAGTTCAGGATGGACGTGATCACGAGGGCGACGGCGCCGAGCGGCTGAACCATGATGATGGGGGCGAAGGCCAGACTGGAGAGCTGGAAAACGATCGCCAGCCCGAGCATTATCGTGCCGAAGACCCAGGAAGGCCGACCGAGCAGCAGCATCAACTGGCGCGGGTTGAGTCCGCCGGTGACCACAGCCGTTTTGGCCTCGACCTTCGTGACGCCGCGATGCTGGAATTGAGCTCCCAGCGACAGGAACACGGCACCCACCAGGGCGAGCGGAATCCCGATGGCCTGACGCGGATTGATTGCGATTTCCGCAGCCAGGTCGGTCAGGTCGGGGTTCACTCGAACGAGCCTATCGAGAACCGGCCCGTTATCCTTGAAGAATGGCCGTTCGTGCGATAGTAATTTCAGGAGATCCCGTTCTCCACTTCTCCGCCCTCCCCGTCACTGATTTCGACGACGATCTGCATGAACTCGTGCGGGACATGTTCGAGACAATGGATGCCGCGCCCGGCGTCGGTCTGGCGGCGCCGCAGGTGGGAGTGCCGCTCCGGCTCTTCACCTACAACTACCTCGATGACGACGACCACCTGTGGCGTGGCGCGGCCATCAACCCGGAACTGTGGATCACCCCGGTTCCCTCGGGCGAGGCCGACGAGGACGAGGACGTCGAGGGCTGCCTGTCTTATCCGGGCGAACGCTTCCCGCTGCTACGCTCCCCCTCTGCCATCCTGCGCGCGGTGGACCTTGAGCAGAAGCCCTTCGAGATTCACGCCGAAGACTGGCTGGCCCGCATCTTCCAGCACGAGTACGACCACCTCGATGGCACCCTGTACGTGGATCGCCTCGAGCACTTCTACGCCAAGATCGCCTTCAAGGTGACCCGCAAGCGTGGCTGGGGCACGCCCGGGCTCAGCTGGATGCCCGGCGTCGACAACCTTGAAGATTGACCAGGTAGGCCCGGCCTGATCCGCTGGCCCGGCGAAAGAGTCAGCTGCGGTCGAGGTCCACTCCGTGGATGCCGTTGTGGAAGCGCAATGACGGGAAGATGGCCGTGACCGTGAACCCGACGCCGGGCACGGTCCCGGCGTTGAAAATGCCACCGAACATCGCGGTGCGCTCGCGCATCTGGGTGATGCCTGCCCCGGCTACGTTCGCACTCAGTGCCTTGAGGTCGTCGTCGATCGTGTACTTCGTGCGCGCGGCGAAGTCGGCGGCGTCGGCACTGTCCCGGCGAGCCACCGCACGGATGCCGTCATCCGCGACCAGCAGCTGCAGCCCGTCCTGAGTCCACGTGATCGTGACCCGAGCCTCCGTGCCTCGTCCGCCATGGGTGAGAGTGTTGGCCAGCGCGCTCTGCAGGATACGGAAGACGGCCAGTTCGGCGCCCGGCTTGAGCGGGAACCGCTCGCCTGACTCGGTGAAGACCACGGTGACGCCCGCGTCACGCATGACCCGGAACAGGTCGTTCGCCGACTGCAGGCCCGGCTGGGCGGCGGCGACAGATTCACCCTCGCGCACGATCGTCAGCACGCGGCGCATGTCGGCCAGCGCCACCCGGCCGTCGTCGACCAATGCCGTCGCCACCCGCACGGCGCTGGACGGGTCGCTCTCGACCGTGTAGCGGGCACCTTCGGCACGGGTGATCAGCCGCGCGACGGACAGCACGGCCACGTCCTGCAGATCCCGGATGATGCCGAGCCGGCCCTGTTGTTCGGCAAGAGACAGTTGCAGGTCAATGCGCAGCCGTTCGGCCGCCGTGCGGTCGAAGACCACGCGCCGGGCCCGGACAAGGGTGACCAGCCAGAGGGCGAGCAGCCCGACGACGAGCACGGCCAGAACGGTGCTCACGGTAAGCCAGGACTCCACGGATGCCGCCTTTTCTGCGACCGCGTCGCACGGAAGTGAACGGGATACAAAAAAGGCCACCAGGGGTGGAGCCCTTGGTGGCCTTTCGCTCCCCGACTTGGACTCGAACCAAGAACCTGCGCATTAACAGTGCGCTGCTCTGCCAATTGAGCTATCGAGGAATGTCGCTTGAACAGCTCTGCCACTTTATCAAAAGTTGGTGATCTGCCAAATCGGCGTCAACCGTCAGTAGCCGATTCGAGGGTCAACGACCCCGACGTACCGCCCATCCGCAAGGAAGGCACCCACATTCAGGCGAATCCGCTCGGCCAGGAGCGGGGCGGTCATCTCGGGCGTGTCGGCCGAATGCGGCGTGATCAAGCACCGCGCCTCGGCCCAGAGCGGATGCCCCTGCGGCAGCGGCTCCGGATCCGTCACGTCGAGGGCCGCGCCGGCGATGGTGCCTGCGGCCAGAGCTGCCACCAGAGCGTCCGTGTCGACGAGCGGGCCGCGGGCGATGTTGACGAGCACGGTCTCGGGCCGCATCAGCTCGAGTTCGGCCCGGCCGATCAGGTGGCGGGTGCCGCCCGTGAGCGCAGCCGCCACGACGACGACGTCGCTGGTCTGGAGAACGCCGGAGAGGGCGTCCGTCACCACCGTCTGAGCCGCACCGGGCACCGGCTCGGTGCTGCGGCGCACCACTGTGACGTGGGTGCCGAACGGCGCGAGCAGGCGGATCAGCTCACGGGCGATCCCACCAGCGCCGATGATGGTCACGTTGAGGCCGTAGAGCGAGCGCCCCTCGGACAGATTGCTCCAGCCCTCGGCCCGAGCGCGCTTCGGCAGCACCCGCAACAGCGCCAGGGTGAGAGCCAGGGCGTGTTCGGCGACGGGCTGCGCGTACGCGCCCTTCGCGCTGGTCCAGAGAAGATCCGGGCGGTCCAGGCCGGCCAGCACCCCGCTGAAGGCGTCGACGCCTGCCCAGGGGAGCTGCACCCACCCGATGCCGGGATGCGCGTGCAGGGTGGCGCGCAGCTCGTCGGCCCGGCCGTAGTCCAGCCAGATCAGTCCGCGGGTCTCGTCGGAGAGCTCCGTCACGGTTCCCCCGGCAGCCTCGACCGCCCGGGAGAAGGCCGGTTCCGGCCGCGGCAGGATGGTGATCGGACCGGGGGCCGGTCGTCGGTGCGCCGGAAGGGGCGTGACCTCGTCGGTGAGAACGGCCTGGTGTTGCACGGATTCAGTTTTCGATGACATGTTCGTCGGATTCACTCTCGTAGTCGTAGTTGTCGTCGTCGTTCTCCTCGTCCGGCGCCTCCCCCATCAGAGCCGCAGCCAGGCCGGCGACATACGGATGCCACGGGTCGTCGAACACCTCGTCAATCGTGCCCAGCCCCACCAGCACGCCCTGGTGCAGCACGGCGATTCGGTCCGCGACCCGGCGAAGCACGCTGAGGTCGGAACTGATCACCAGCGCCGAGAAGGCCCGCTCGCGCTGCAGCTCGCCGATCAGGTCGACCACGGCGTCCCGGACGGTGGCATCGACGCCGGCCGTCGGCTCGTCCGCGATCAGGACCGACGGCCCGAATACCAGCGCCCGGGCCAGCGCCACCCGCTGACGCTGACCATTGCTCAGCTCGTAGGGGAATTTGGTGAGCACCGACAACGGAAGCCGCACCGCGTCGACCATGGTCGCCACTTGCTCGTCGAGGATGTGCCGGTCGTAGCGCCGGTCTCGGTCGAGCACGGGCTCGGCCACGATCTCCGCCACCGTCAGAGTCGAGGGCAGCGTGTCGGCGGCATCCTGGGCGAGGTGCCCCACCCCGAAGGTGAGCCGGGCCAGCTTGCGCCGACGGATGCCGCGGAGCCGGTACCCGAGCACCGTCGCCTCTCCCCCGGTGATCTCTGGTCGAACGTCGCCGGTGCCTCCGCCGCCGTGGCTGAACGCGGCGCCCGACAGAACCCGGGCCAGCGTGCTCTTGCCCGAACCGCTCTGCCCGAGCAGTCCGAGCACCTCGCCGGCCCCGATCTGCAGGGTAAGGCCACGCACGGCCGTGAATGCGCCGCTGGCACCGTGGGGCGGGTACTCGACCGTCAGGTCACTGGTGGAGATCGGACTGGTCGGACTTGTCGGTGCGGCGCCGCGGATCATGTGTCTATCCTGCCTCACGCAGCCGGCGCAGTCCCTCCCGGCGCAGGGCCTGCTCGGCCGGGTCCGGCACGGGCAGGGAGGCCAGGAGCCGCTGGGTGTAGGGATCCTTGGGTGCACCGAGAACCTCGGCGCTGGTGCCCTCCTCGACCAGTTTTCCTCGGTACAGCACCGCGATCCGGTCCGCGACGAGGTCGACGACAGCCAGGTCATGACTGATGAACAGCGCGGCAAAGCCGAACTCCCGCTGGAGTTCGGCGAACAGCTCCAGCACCCGCGCCTGCACGGAGACGTCGAGAGCGCTGGTGGGCTCGTCGGCGATCAGCAGTGGCGGCTCCAGGGCGAGCGCCCGCGCCAGGCTCGCGCGCTGGCGCTGGCCGCCGCTCAGCTCGTGCGGGTAACGGTCGCCGTAGGCACGCGGCAGCTGCACGGCCTCGAGGAGCTCGTTGACCCGCGGGCGAGCGTGGGCGGCGTTCTTCGCCCGACCGTGCACCACCAGCGGTTCAGCGACGCAGTCGGCGATGGTCAGCAGCGGGTTGAAACTCGACGCCGGGTCTTGGAAGACGAACCCGATGTCGCTGCGGAACTTCCGGAACGCACGCTCCTTGAACCCGTTCATCTCGTGGCCCATCACGGTCAGGGAGCCACCGGTCACCCGGGTCAGGCCGGCGATGGCCCGCCCGATCGTAGTCTTGCCGGAACCGCTCTCCCCCACCAGACCGAGAACCTCACCGGGCCGGATCAGGAAGCTCACGCCGTCGACGGCGGTGAAACCGGACCGGCCGAGCCGGCCGGGGTATTCGATTCGGAGCTGGTCGGCGACGACGACCGGCGCCTGCTGCTCCCAGTCGGCCGCGCGGGCCGTGGCACGGGCGGCGGCGTGCACGACCCCCTGGCCCACGTGAGGCACGGCGGCGAGCAGCTTCTTCGTGTAGTCGTTCTGCGGCGAGCGGAAGAGGGTTTGGGCATCCGCCTCTTCGACGACCTTGCCCTGGTACATCACCGCAACCCGGTCGGCGAGGTCTGCGACCACGCCCATGTTGTGGGTGATGAGCACGATCGCCGTGCCGAATTCGTCGCGGCAGCGGCGCAGTAAGTCCAGGATCTCGGCCTGCACGGTCACGTCGAGCGCCGTGGTCGGCTCGTCGGCGACGATCAGGCCGGGGTCGAGCACCAGGGCCATGGCGATCACGACGCGCTGCTTCTGGCCGCCGGAGAACTGGTGCGGGTAGTAGTCGACGCGGGTTTCCGCGTCGGGGATACCGACCCGCCCGAGGATCTCGATGGCCTTCTTGCGGGCTTCCTTGCGACTGAACTGGCCGTGCGCGCGGATGCCCTCCATGATTTGCCAACCCACCGTGAAGACGGGGTTCAGCGCGGTCGAGGGTTCTTGGAACACCATGGAGACGTCGGTGCCGCGAACCTGCCGCAGCTGGGCTGTGCTGAGCGCGATGACGTTGCTCTCGCTCGAGCCATCCTTGCTGCTGAGGATGACGGCCCCGGAGGCGGTCGCCGTCTCCGGCAGCAGCCCGAGGATGGTCTTGGCGGTGACGGTCTTGCCGCTCCCGCTCTCGCCGACGATGGCCAGGACCTCGCCGGGAGCGACCCGCAGGGTGACGCCGTCAACGGCCCGAACGGCTCCGGCGTCGGTCGCGAACGAAATGCCCAGATCGGTGATGGTGAGCACGTCGGTCATGGTCGCTCCTCGAGTCCTTCGGTGGGATGGGTTGCGGCGCCTTCCAGTCCGTCGAGCCCGCCGGAGCCGGCGACGAGGGTGCCACCGGGAACGACCGAGGTCTGCGCGACGATCCCGGCCGACTGGCCGACTGCGCGGCGTCCGCGCAGGCGGGGATCGGCCAGGTCGTTGAGGCTTTCGCCGACCAGCGTAATGCCGAGCACGACGAGCACGATGGCCAGGCCGGGGAACAGTGACGTCCACCAGATGCCGCTGGTGACGTCCGAGAGGGCCTTGTTGAGGTCGTAGCCCCACTCGGAGGCGGCCGTCGGTTCAATGCCGAACCCGAGGAAGCCGAGGCCCGCGAGGGTCAGGATGGCCTCCGACGAGTTCAGGGTGAAGATCAGCGGAAGGGTGCGGGTGGCATTGCGGAACACGTGCCGGAACATGATCCGGCCGCTGCCGGCACCCAACACGCGTGCGGATTCCACGTAGGCCTCCGCCTTGATCCGCACCGTTTCGGCGCGGATCACCCGGAAGTACTGCGGGATGAAGACCACGGTGATCGAGATCGCCGCCGCCAGCACACCGCCGATCAGGTTGGACTTGCCCCCGGAGATGACGATCGACATCACGATGGCGAGAAGCAGCGACGGGAACGCGTAGACGGCGTCGGAGACGACCACCAGGATCCGGTCGAGCCAGCCGCCGAAATAGCCCGACACCAGCCCGAGGAACACCCCGGCGAAGATCGACAGCAGGACGGCCACAATGATCACGAACAGGGCGGTCTGGGCACCCCACAGCACCCGGGAGAGCACGTCGTAGCCGCTGACGGTGGTGCCCAGCGGATGCGCGCCCCCGGGCGGCTGCTGGGCTCCGAAGGCGCCGTTGGCGTCGCGCAGTTGGCTGAAGCCGTAGGGCGCGAGCACGGGGGCGAAAATGGCGGTCAGCACGAAGAGAGTGGTGATCACCAGGCCGGCGATCAGCATCCCGCGCTGGAGTCCGATGCTCTGCCTGAGCTGGTGCACGACGGGGAGGCGGGACCAGACGCTGCGCTTCTGCCGGGCGGAGATCACGGTGGCGTCACTCATCTCAGTACCTCACTCTCGGGTCGATCAGTGCGGCGATGATATCGACGACAAAGTTGGAGAGGGCGACGATCACGGCGAGCAGGGCGACGATCCCCTGCACGGCCACGAAGTCCCGGGCCTTGAGGAACTCGGAGAGCATGAAGCCCAGGCCCTTCCATTCGAAGGTGGTCTCGGTCAGCACGGCGCCGCCGAGCAGCAGGGCGATCTGGAGGCCGATCACGGTGATGATCGGGATCAGGGCCGGCCGGTAGGCGTGCTTCCGCACCAGGCGGAACTCGCTCACCCCACGCGAGCGAGCGGCGTCGACGTAATCGGTGCCGAGGGTTCCGATCACGTTGGTGCGCACGAGGCGGAGGAAGACCCCCGCAGTGAGCAGCCCGAGCGTCAGCGCGGGGAGCACGGCATGCTCGAGAACGTCCCCGAGCACGGTCGGGTCCCCGGTCAGGATGGCGTCGATCGTGTACAGGCCGGTCTGGTTCGGCAACAGCTGCATCTGCAGCTCGGAACCGGTCGAGGCCCGCCCGGAGACGGGAAGCACGTCGAGGTAGACGGCGAAGACGAGTTTAAACAACAGCCCGGAGAAGAACACCGGCGTGGCGTAGCAGAGGATCGCGAAAACCCGGAGGAAGGCGTCCGCGGATTTGTCCCGCCAATAGGCGGCGACCATGCCCAGGGGAATCCCGACGATGAACGCGACGACGAGGGCGTAGAAGACGAGCTCGAACGTGGCCAGCCCATAGGTGACCAGAATCTCGGAGACGGGACGGTTGGTGCTGATGGTCGTGCCGAAGTTGCCGGTGAACACCTGGCCCAGGTACTCGATGTACTGCACGAAGATGGGCCGGTCGTAGCCGGCGGCCTGGATGCGCTCGGCCAGCTGCTCGGGCCCGAGACGCCCGCCGAGAGCGGCCGTGATCGGGTCACCGGTCGTGCGCATCAGCCAGAAGACCATGGACACAAGGATGAAGATGGTGGGAAAGATCAGCAGAAAGCGGATCAGGATGTACCGGCCGATCCCGCCGTCAGTTGCGGGACGTTTCTTGCGTCCCGTCGCGCGGGGCGACGGGGGGCGCGTGGTCACAGTGGTCATTCCTGCCTAACGATAGGACTGTGCGATTAGAACGTGACGGGGGCACCCAGCGCGCAAGCGGCTGGATGCCCCCGGGATTCAAATTAGAGAAACTCTAACCGGTTGACGAACTAACCTTTGACCAGTGCCGCGTAACGGAACTTGAACGACGCGTCGAGCGTGTCGCTGGTTCCGGTCACATCGGGGCCGGTGACGGCAACCTGGGCGCCCTGGAGCAGCGGCACGGTCGACAGCTGCGCGGCGACCTTGTCCTGGATCTCCTCGATCAGCTTGGTGCGCTCGGCGGGATCGGCGGTGACGGCCTGCTTCAGGATCAGGGCGTCGACCACCGTGTCGCTGTAGTGGTTCTTGAGGAAGCCGCCTTCGAGAAAGAACGGGGTCAGGTAGTTGTCGGCGTCGGAGTAGTCCGGGAACCAACCGAGCTGGTAGATGGGGTACACATCCGTCGTGCGGTCCTTCGAGTACTGAACCCACTCGGTGGTCTGCAGGTTGACGGTGAAGAGGCCCGAGGCTTCCAGCTGGTCCTTGACCAGGGCGTACTCGTCGCCGGACGACGGGCCGTAGTGGTCGTTACTGTACTGGAGGTTGAGCTTTACCGGACCGGTCACGCCGGCGGCCTTGAGGGTTGCCGCGGCCTTGTCGACGTCGGGGGCACCCTCACCGTCGCCGTAGAGGCCCTTGAGGGACTCGGTGGCACCGGTCAGTCCGGCGGGAACGTAGGAGTACACCGGGGTGTACGTGCCCTTGTAGACCTGCTCGGCGATTTCGTCGCGGTCGACCAGGTCGGCCACGGCCTGGCGCACGGCAAGGGCCTTGGCCGGGTCGGCCTCGGCGGTCTTGGCGCCGAACGGCTGGGTGTCGAAGTTGAAGACGATGTAGCGGAGTTCGCCGCCGGGTCCGTCGACGACCTTGACCTTGTCGTTGCCGCGCAGGTCCTCGATGTCGGTGGCCGACAGGCTACGGAACGCCACGTCGATATCACCCTGCTGCACTTCGAGCTTCAGATTGGAGGCGTCGGCGTAGTACTTCACGTTGACGACGTCGGTCTTGGCCGCGCCCAGGAGACCCTCGTAGTCCGGGTTGGCCTTGTAGCCGAGCAGGTTGTTGAAGTCGTAGCTGGTGATGACGTACTGGCCGGCGAACGCGTTGGCGTCGACGATGTCCTGGTCCGGCGTGAGTTTCGTGGCCGAGAAGGTGTCCTCGTCGACGATGGGGCCGGCCGGGCTGGACAGGATCTGCGGGAAGATCTGGTCGTCCGCCTGCTTGAGGGTGAAGACAACCGTGGTGTCATCGGGGGCCGCGACGCTGTCCAGGTTATAGAGCAGCGAGGAGGGGCCGTTGTCGTCCGCGATCGCTAGCTGGCGGTCGAAGGTGAACTTGACGTCGGAGGAGGTGAGCTCGTTGCCGTTGGCCCACTTCAGACCGGGCTTGAGGGTGACCGTGTACTCGTTGGGGCTGGTGAACGCGGCGGCCGTGGCGATGTCGGGCTCGACGTCCGGACTGCCGTAGGGCGTGTTCATCAAGAATGGGAAGACCTGGTTCTGAACCGCGAACGAGCCGTTGTCGTAGGAACCGGCCGGGTCGAGCGACGTGATCTTGTCGGTCGTGCCGATCGTGATGGCTTCGCCACCCGAGCTGGTCTCGTCGTCGGTTCCGCCGGCGGAGCAGCCCGCCAGGGTCAACGCGGCGACCGCGACAACCGCGGCGGCGCTGAGCCCTCTCGCGCGTGAAGTGGATGAGAATGCCATAGCCGTGAGCCTCTTCCTCTAGAAAACCGATGCCGGGCGCAGGAATCGTGCGCGGCCAGCATTGCTGTAGGAAAAGAAGTAGCACAGAATGCGCGGTGTCCCAGCGCAATACGATGCATCTTTATCGAGCTGCAACCAAGGAGGAGCCGGGCGAGACGAGCCCGGTCTACTCCTCCCGGAGGTTGCGGCGCTCGGACTCGACTCGCACCAGCTCCCGCTGGAGTGCCACATAGACGTCGCGATTGGTCGCATCCGCGCGCTGGAGCCGACCGAGGAGTTCGGCCTTCTGGCGAAGCAGGTCCCGGTCGATCAGGGCCACGGTGATGTCGCGCACGTAGCGGCCGATTTCGCGTTCGGACCGTTCGGGCAGGGAAGCCATCGCCAACTCCTTGACCAGGTTTTCCAGCGTGGCCGGAACCTCGGCGACGATGCGGTCGAGCCAGTCGACGGCGTCGTGGTGGGGCGCGGTGGCCGCGATGGCGTCGCGCACCACCGCCAGGGAGGTGTTCACGAAGTTCGTCGCCGCGGCGCGCTGGATCAGATCCACCCCGACGACGGTAGGGCGCTGCAGCATGGCCATCAGGCCGTCGCGTTCCAGCCGGGTGACGGGGTCGGTCGCCAGGTCGATCATGGAGAACGGCTGCTCCCGGGGCGCCGGCTCGTTCTCCCCCGACCGAGCTCCCGGAGTGGCCGTACCGGTGCTCCGGGAGCGCGACAGGGCGGCGGAGACGGCCTTGCCGACCTCGCCGAGCTCCATGCCGAGCATGCGCGCCAGCTCGTGCGTGTAACCGGGTCGCAGGGTCGGGTCACGGATGTCGCCGACGATCGGCGCCGCGGCGCGAAGCGCGGCGACGCGACCCTCCACCGTGTCGAGGTTGTATTGGCCGAGCAACTGCCGGATCATGAATTCGAACATGGGCTTTTTCGAGTCGATCAGCCGGCGCACGGCGTCATCGCCGCGCTGCAGTCGCAGGTCGCAGGGGTCCAGTCCCTCGGGCGCGACGGCCACGTACGTCTGGGCGGAGAAACGCTGCTCCTCGCTGAATGCGCGCACGGCGGCCTTCTGGCCGGCGGCATCCGGATCGAACGTGAACACGACCTCGCCGACCCCGCTGTCGTCGCCGAGCACGCGACGCAGCACCTTGATGTGGTCGACCCCGAAGGATGTGCCGCAGGTGGCGACCGCGGTCGTCACCCCGGCAAGGTGGCAGGCCATGACGTCGGTGTAGCCCTCCACGACGACGACCTGGTGGCCTCGGGAGATGTCGCGTTTGGCGAGGTCAAGCCCGTAGAGCACCTGAGACTTGTGGTAGATCGGCGTTTCGGGGGTATTCAGATATTTGGGTCCCTTGTCGTCTTCGAGGAGCCGACGCGCCCCGAAGCCGATGGTCTGCCCGGTGATGTCCCGGATCGGCCAGACCAGGCGGCCGCGGAACCGGTCGTACACGCCGCGGTCGCCGCTGGAAACGAGACCGGACAGCGTGAGTTCCTCGGTGGAGAACCCCCTGGCGCGCAGGTGGTTGGTGAGCTCGTCCCAGCTTTTCGGGGCGAAGCCGACCCCAAACCGGGCGGCCGCGAGGGAGTCGAAGCCGCGTTCACCGAGGAAAGTACGCCCGACCAGGGCGCCGGGGCTGCCGAGGCGTTCCACGAAGAAGTCGGCCGCGGCCTGGTTGGCGGCGTACAGGCGGGCCCGATTGGTGTGGTCGGGAGCCTCGCCGGCGCCGCCCTCGTAGTGCAACTCGATACCGACCCGGCCGGCGAGCCGTTCGACGGCCTCACTGAAACTGACGTGGTCCATCTTCTGCAGAAAGGAGTAGACGTCGCCGCTCTCGCCGCAACCGAAGCAGTGGTAGAAACCGACCTGTGGGCGCACGTGGAAGCTTGGGCTGCGCTCGTCGTGAAAGGGGCACAGTCCCTTCATCGATCCCACGCCGGCGGACTTGAGACTCACGTAGTCGCCGACGATGTCGGCGATGTTGGTTCGGGCCTTGACCTCTTCGATGTCGTTTTGTCGAATCAGGCCTGCCATAGTTGAATGTTAGTCCTGCCCGTGTCGGTGTTCGGTGTGGTGTCGTCGTTCTGTGCGGTGCTGCCCGTGCTGTCCGTGCTGTTGTTCGCGCGGGTCAGTGCTTTACCAGGCGTTCGTACCAGGCCAGCGCGGACTGGTCGGTAAGGCTGGCGACCTGGTCGACGACGACGCGTTTGCGGGCTGCGGCGTCGGCGGCTGCGTGCCAGTCCTCCCGGTATCCCGCGTCGAGGTGTTCGTCCCCCGTCGCGTGCAGCGTGCGCGCCAGCAGGGTGAGCACCTGCCTCTGCTCCACGTAGATGGGCTTGCGGGTCTGTCGCGTCATCACGAAGGTCGCCACGATGCCCTTGAGCACGGCGATCTCCGCCTCGACCTCCCGCGGCACGACCACGTGGGCGCCGAACCGAATCAGGTCGCCCCCCGGGTTGGCGTCGCGGGTGGCGCGCACGGCGGCACCGCTGAAGCGGCCGATCAGCTGGCTGGTCAGGTTCTTCAGCAGGCCTTGCTCGCGGCGGCTGCCCGACCAGGTCTCAAGCCAGGCGTTGAGCGAGTCCAGCCGGTCGAAGGCGTCGGCCAGGTCCTCCTCGGAGAGACCATCGCCGGTCCACTCGGTCATCGTGGCCAGAAGCGACTCGTGGTTGGTCCGGCTGCCGAGCTGGCCGACGTCGATGTAGCCGTTGAAGACGGCGTCCTCGAAGTCGTGCACGGAATACGCGATGTCGTCGGAGAGGTCCATCACCTGCGCCTCGATGCAGCGCCGGCGCTCCGCGGCGCCGGTGCGCATCCACTCGAAGGCCTCCCTGTCGTCCGGGTAGAAGCCGTACTTGGCGCGGCCGCTCGGATCGGCAACCGACGAGTCGGCCGGCCAGGGGTATTTGCAGCTCGCGTCGAGGCTCGCCCGGGTGAGATTGAGCCCATAGCTGCGGCCGTGGCGGCCGAAGACCTTGGGTTCGAGTCGGGTGAGCAGGCGGAGCGTCTGCGCGTTGCCCTCGAAGCCGCCGATGTCTGCAGACCAGGTGTTGAGGGCCTTCTCGCCGTTGTGGCCGAAGGGCGGATGGCCGATGTCGTGCGCCAGGCAGGCGGTGTCGACGATGTCCGGGTCGAGGCCCAGCCGCAGAGCGAGTTCGCGCCCGACCTGGGCGACCTCGAGAGAATGGGTGAGTCGGTTGCGCGCGAAATCGAGACCGGCGGCCGGGCTCAACACCTGGGTCTTCGCGGCCAACCGGCGCAGAGCGCTCGAGTGCAAAAGCCGGGCCCGGTCGCGAGCGAAATCGCTGCGCCTGGAGCCGTGCTCCTCAGGCAGCCAGCGTTCCTCGTCGTGCCTGCTGTATCCGGTCTCATTAGCCACCGCTTGTGTCCCCTTCACCTTCGGTCAGATTGGCGCGCTCCGCCGACACCAGCTCCTGGGAGTCGAGCCAGTGTTCAGGAAGTGAGGTTTTCTTCGGGCTGCCGGCCCGACCCCGGGGCCCCTCAGCGCCCTCGCCGGGGTAGTCCTGATCGCCGTCGAGGGTGCCCAGCAGATCGTCGAGCTGCGCGAGCGAGACGACCGAGGCCAGGCTCGCCCGCAGGTCGCCGCCGACCGGGTAGCCCTTGAAATACCAGGCCACATGCTTGCGGATGTCCCGGCAGGCTCGCTCCTCGCTCTCGAAGAACTCGGTCAAGAGCACCGCGTGGCGGCGGAAGGCGTCGGCGACCTGGCCCAGGTTGGGCTGGATCCTGGCAGCCGCCGCGCCGGACTCGCCGCCGCGGAAGGCCGCGGCGAGGTCACCAAACAGCCAGGGGCGGCCCAGGCAGCCGCGCCCGACGACGACGCCGTCACAGCCGGTCTCCGCGACCATGCGCAGGGCGTCCTCGGCGGACCAGATGTCGCCGTTGCCGAGCACGGGCACGCTCGTGACGGTTTTCTTGAGGGTCGCGATGGCGGACCAATCGGCCTGGCCGGAGTAGTACTCGGCGGCCGTGCGGGCATGCAGGGCGATGGCCGCGACACCGGCGCCCTCCGCCGCCTTGCCGGCCTCCAGATAGGTCAGATGGTCGGAGTCGATGCCCTTGCGCATCTTGACGGTAACCGGCACGTCACCGGCCGCGGTGACGGCACCCTCGACGATCTGACGGAAGAGCCCGAGCTTCCAGGGCAGGGCGGCGCCGCCGCCCTTGCGGGTGACCTTGGGAACCGGGCAGCCGAAGTTGAGGTCGATGTGGTCGGCCCGGTCCTCGGCCACAAGCAGGGTGACCGCCTCGGCAACGGTCTTCGGGTCCACGCCGTACAGCTGGATTGAGCGGGTCTTTTCGCTCTCGTGATGGTTGATCAGTCGCATCGACTCCGGCGTGCGTTCGACCAGCGCACGGGAGGTTATCATCTCGCTGACATAGAGGCCTGCGCCGTATTCACGGCACAGACGACGGAACGCCGTGTTGGTAATCCCTGCCATGGGCGCGAGAACGACGGGCACGTCAAGCGTGAGCGGGCCGATCGTGAGGTTCGCCGGGCTGGTCTGGGTTACGGAAGTCATCCGTTCAATTCTCCCCCACGCCGGGACGCCTACCTGACGACCCGGCTAGACGCCACAGGAGCCGCCGCCGCAGCATCCGCCGGCCGCGGCTTGGCCGAGAAGTTCGATCGTGGGAACGGACGCGGCCTCGGCGGGGGCGACCGGGGTGGTGGTGTCGGGTGCGTCGCTCATTTGTTCTTGTCCTCGGATTTTTCGGTGTGCGCCTGGCGGAGGGCCTGGGCGAAGGTGTCGGGGTCCTGGGCGCCGGAGATCCCGTATTTGCCGTCGATGACAAAGAAGGGCACCCCCTGGATGCCGTAGGCGTTGGCCTGAGCGACGTCGGCCTTGACATCCGAGAGGAAGTCGTGGGCGGTCAGGGCGCGGATGACGTCGTCACGGTCCAGGCCGATTTCGGCGGCGAGGTCTGCGAGGTCGGCGATCCGGCCGACGTGGCGGCCGTCGACGAAGTAGGCCTTGAGCAGTCGTTCTTTCATGTCGAGCTGGCGGCCGTGCGCCTTCGCGTAGTGCAGCAGCTCGTGCGAGATGACAGTGTTGGTCTGATGCACGGAGTCGTAGTCGTAGTGCAGCCCGACGCTCTCGGCAATGCCGGTGACGCGCTCGAGCATCTGCTCGACCTCGGCGACCGGCAGGCCCTTACGCTGACTGAGGTAGTCGACGGGGCTGCCATCGAAGTCGACCGGGGTATCCGGGGCGAGTTCAAAGCTGTGATATTCAACCTCGACGTTCCCGTCGAACAGGGCCGCCCCGGCCTCGAACTTGCGCTTTCCGATGTAGCACCAGGGGCACTGAACGTCGGACCAGATGTCTACTTTGATGGCTTCACTCACTGTGAGGTCAACCGATGGAGCCCCACGTTGTATTCCCGGCCTAGACGGTCGGCGCGTCCACGGCGCCGCCGTAGCGGCGGTTACGGGCCGCGTAGAGCTCGATCGCCCGCCACAGGTCCCCACGGCCGAAGTCCGGCCAGAGGGTGTCCAAAAACACCATCTCCGCGTAGGCGCTCTGCCAGAGCAGAAAGTTGCTGGTGCGCTGCTCCCCCGAACTGCGCACGAACAAGTCCACGTCGGGGAGGTCCGCGGTGTACAGGTACCGCTGGATCGACTTCTCGGTGATCCCGGCGGGCTTCAACCTGCCTGCGGCCACGTCCTCAGCCAAGGCGCGCACGGCATCCGCGATCTCGGTGCGCCCGCCATAGTTCACGCACATGGTGAGGGTGAGCACGTCGTTTCCGGTGGTCAGCCGTTCGGCGAACTGCAGTTCCTTGATGACGGATGCCCACAGCCGGGGCTTGCGTCCGGCCCACCGCACGCGCACCCCCCATTCGTTGAGCTGATCGCGCCGGCGGTGCAGAACGTCCCGGTTGAATCCCATCAGGAAGCGAACCTCGTCGGGTGACCGCTTCCAGTTCTCGGTGGAGAACGCGTAGACGCTCAGGTGTTTGACGCCGATCTGGATGGCCCCGGCGACGACGTCGAGAAGCGCGGCCTCCCCCGCCTTGTGGCCTTCCACCCGAGGCAGCCCGCGCGCGTTCGCCCACCGGCCGTTGCCGTCCATCACAACCGCCACGTGCTCGGGAACGGCCTGCTTCGGCAGGGCGGGCGGGTACAGGCCCGTCCAGTCCGAGGGTTTGAACGGCACCGCATCCTTGTGGGTCAGGGGCTTCTGGCCGAAGGGATTGAGGAAGGGCGCAGGGGTCATCGACTCACGTGTTCCAACGATCGAAGGCCGCGTCCGAGGTGCCACTGCGTGTAGGCGGCGACAACCCCGGTGGCCTGGGCTCTGGTCTGGGGCGGGGTGGATTTGGTGTGCTCCCAGTCGCCGGTCAGGAGGGAGCCGAGCAGGGTGATGGTGGCCGGATCGAGCCTCGGCGAACCAGGGGCTGCGCAATCGTCGCAGACGATCCCGCCAGCCTGCACAACCATCGCGGAGTGGGCTCCCCGGGCTCCGCACCGTGCGCAGTCCTGGAAACTGGGTGCCCAGCCGGCCATCGACAGTGCTCGGAGCAGATAGGAGTCGAGGGTGAGGCCGGCGCCGTGCTCACGGCGGGAGAGCGACCGGAGGGCACCCACGAGCAGCAGGTATTGCTGCAGCGAACCCTCCGCCTCGGTGAGTTTGTCGGCGGTTTCGACCATGGCGCTGGCCGCCGTGTAGCTCGGGTAGTCGGCCGTGATCAGGGCTCCGTAAGAAGCGATGGACTCCGCCTGCGTGATGACGTCGAGGCTCCGCCCCTCCCAAAGCTGCACGTCGGCGACCATGAACGGTTCGAGCCGGGCCCCGAATTTCGACGCGGTGCGGCGCACACCCTTGGCGACCGCGCGCACCTTCCCGTGCTGGCGCGTGAGCATGGTGACGATGCGGTCGGCTTCGCCCAGTTTCTGGGTGCGCAGCACGACGACATCATCACGGTAGACAGGCACCCTTGAATTCTCCCACCTGGCGGGAGCGCGGGGTCGTCAAGCGCGCCGATACCCACCGTTTCAGTGGTTTCATTAGGGGTGCCCTCCACCTCATTCTTCATCCCGCTCTGGCTCGACCTCACGGCCGTGGCCATCGGAGCCGTGCAGGGCGCCATGTTCGCCGGCCGCTTCACCGACCGCCGCTTCGACCTGCTCGGCATCGCGCTGATCGGCGTCACCGTGGGGCTCGGCGGCGGTTTGCTCCGCGATATCCTGCTGGGCGGCGTGCCGGCCGCGCTGCAGAGTAACTGGTACCTGCCGGTGTGCGCGGGGGCGGCTCTGCTCGGCATGCTGCTGCAGAGCCTGTTCAACCGGCTCGGCCCGTTCATCATCGCCCTCGACGCCGTGACCATCGGGCTGTTCGGCGCCCTCGGCACGAGCAAGGCACTCGCCGTCGGCCTGCCGGAGGTCCCGGCCCTGTTCGTCGGGGTCGTCACGGCGGTGGGTGGGTCGGCCCTGCGGGACATGATGCTGAACGTGCCGATCGCCGTGATGCACGTCGGCTCGTTCTACGCCGTCGCGGCCGGGGTCGGCAGCGGCCTGCTCGTGGTGCTCTTCATGCTGCAGGTGCCCGTCACCATCGCCGGGATCGCCTGCGTCGTGGTGACGACGCTCATCCGGATCCTCGCCGCGCGGTACGGCTGGAGCCTGCCGCAGCAGCGCGCGATCGGCAGTTGGCCCCGGTGGCGGCGCGACAATATCGTCGCCTTCCGGCGGCGCAGGAACCGCGGGGCCTGAGGCCCCGACTGGGCCCGAAACTGGTCCACAAACGACGGATTCCGCTCTCGCCTTTCATTGCGTCCCGGGTCAGACTGGTAAGAAGATCTCACGTCGTTTGGAGGAACCTCATGAACATGATGAAGGGCAACGTGCCCGATTCGATGCCGGATTTGATGCCGGTCCTGTCCCGAGGCAAGCACAGAAACCCGCGTTCCGGCGCCTGTTTCATGGAGTTCGCCTCCTATCTCGCCGGAGTGGCCTGGAGTGACCACCCTGCCTGCACTCATCCGTTACTCGCCTCCGTCGCTCGGATGGTGAACGACTGCACGTCGGACACCGCCCGGGCCCGGCTGGTCCCGCTGATCCCGTCGGTGATCGGTTTGCGCGGGGACAACCCACGGGTGCGCCTGCTGATCGCTCTGCGGGCGGCCACATCCGCCCTCCCGGTCACGAGTGCAGACCACCAACGGGCCCTCGCCGTGGGGATCCTCAACTGCGAACGGTACCTGACCGAGGCCAACGGCACCATTCCCGACGACGTCGCCCTGCGCATCCGCAATTCGTTTGACGCGGCACCGGCGACCGAACGGTGGGCGCGAGAATTCATCGCCTCGATGGGGTCCTGGTCTCGGAGCAAGTTCACGGACCGCACGGCGGAGACCATCATCCGGGTGTCCGTGCAGGGCATCGCGGAAGCGTGCGTTCCCGACCCGGACGGCCAGCTCTACGACCTGTTCGCCGGCGCGATCGACGACTGCACGATGGTGCTGACCCCTGCGCCCAAGGCACGACCGGCCAGGGCGACTGCCGACCCGACTCACGTCACTCCGACGCACCGGGCGAAGACGAAGGACACGGCGCGGGTCTAGAGCCGGACTGACAGCACGCAGCCGAGAACCATCGCTCCGGCCGAGCGCCTCCCCCGGGGAAGGCACTCGGCCGGGCTGGCGATTTTTTGCTCACGCGCCGACTGAGTTCACGTGCCGGCTGAGGCTACCCGGGGTCAGGCGGTCGCGTCCGCCAGAGACCGCTCGCCAGCCTCGGCGCGGATGCCGCGGTTGACCGCCGACACCACCGACTTGAGCGAGGCGGTCGAGATGTCCGCGTCGATGCCGACGCCCCAGAACCGCGTGCCGTTGACGTCGAGTTCGACGTAGGCCGCGGCGAGGGCGTCGCCGCCGGCCGACATGGCGTGCTCGACGAAGTCGTAGAGGGTGATGGCGATGCCGCGTTCGGCCATCACGCCGAGGAACGCCGCGATCGGGCCGTTGCCCGCGCCGACCGCGCTGGACACGGTCGTGTCGTCGCGCAGGTCAACGGACAGTTCGACCGAACCGGAGAGGTCGCTCGAGGTGCGCGTGGCGTGCAGCTCGAACCGACCCCACTTCGCGTCGGGCGTGGTGTGGCTGGCCGGCAGGTACTCGTCGTTGAAGATCTCCCAGATCTGCTCACTGGTGACCTCGCCGCCCTCCTGGTCGGTCTTGGACTGCACGACGCCGGAGAATTCGATCTGCAGCTTGCGCGGCAGGTCCAGGGCGTGGTCGGTCTTGAGCAGGTAGGCCACGCCGCCCTTGCCGGACTGGGAGTTGACCCGGATCACGGCTTCGTAGCTGCGTCCGAGGTCCTTCGGGTCGATCGGCAGGTACGGGACCGCCCAGAGCAGGTCGTCGACGCCGCAGTCCTGCGTGGCGGCATCCACTGCCATGGCCTCGAAGCCCTTCTTGATGGCGTCCTGGTGCGAGCCGCTGAACGCGGTGAAGACCAGGTCGCCGGCCCAGGGGCTGCGCTCGGGCACAGGCAGCTGGTTGCAGTACTCCGCGGTGCGCTTGACCTCGTCGATGTTGCTGAAGTCGATCTGCGGGTCGATGCCCTGGGTGAACAGGTTGACGCCCAACGCCACCAGGTCGACGTTGCCCGTGCGCTCCCCGTTGCCGAACAGACAGCCTTCGATGCGGTCGGCCCCGGCCAGGTAGCCCAGTTCCGCGGCCGCGATGGCTGTGCCGCGGTCGTTGTGCGGGTGCAGGGAGATGAGCACGTTCTCGCGGTGGGCGAGGTGGCGGGACATCCACTCGATGGAGTCGGCGTAGACGTTGGGTGTGGCCATCTCGACGGTCGCGGGCAGGTTGATGATGACCTTGCGCTCCGGCGTGGGCTCGAGGACCTCCAGCACCTGGTTGCAGACGTCGACGGCGAATCCCAGCTCGGTACCGGTGTAGCTCTCCGGGGAGTACTCGTAGTAGACCGTGGTGCCGGGGACGGATGCCTCGGCGGCGCGGCAGAGACGCGCGCCGGCCAACGCGATGTCGATGATGCCCTGCTTGTCTTCGCGGAACACGACCTTGCGCTGCAGCACGCTGGTGGAGTTGTAGAGGTGGACGATGGCCTGCCTGGCGCCCGCGATCGACTCGTAGGTGCGCCGGATCAGGTGCTCACGCGCCTGGGTGAGCACCTGGATGGTCACGTCGTCTGGAATGGCATTTCCGTCGATCAGGCTGCGCACGAAGTCGAAGTCGGTCTGGCTGGCCGACGGGAAGCCGACCTCGATCTCCTTGTAGCCCATCCGAACGAGCATGTCGAACATGATGCGCTTGCGCTCGGGACTCATCGGATCGATCAGCGCCTGGTTGCCATCCCGCAGGTCGACGGCGCACCAGCGCGGGGCCGCGGTGATGTGCTTGTCCGGCCAGGTACGGTCGGGCAGCTCGATCGTGAACTGCTCCTGATACGGGCGGTACTTGTGAATCGGCATCTGGGATGCGGTCTGATTGTTTTTCATGATCTGGGATCTCCTCGCGAATGGTGGGTAGCCAACGACGAACTCCGCGACGAGGGAGGCCTCAGATTAGGACTCGACGCGGCAGCGAAGAAGCAGCTCACCGAAAAACATAAGTGCAGGCTACCACCCTCGGCAGCACCCTCGGCAGCGGATCGGGTCACGCCACCCGATCGCATCCGGCGTTGAACGAATTCGACGGAGAATTTCGGGAAATGGCCGGTTTTCCGGCTGTCCGGGGCCGATACAGGCAAAATCTCCGTCGAATTCGTTCGGGGTGCTGGCGGTTCGGGGTGCAGGCGGAGTGCCGGCTAGAAACCGAGGCGGCCCAGCTGTTTCGGGTCGCGCTGCCACTCCTTGGCGACCTTGACCCGGAGCGAGAGGAAGACCCGCTTTCCCACCAGCGGTTCGATCTGTTTGCGGGCGCGCACACCAACATCCTTCAACCGGCTGCCGGATTTGCCGATGATGATGCCCTTCTGGCTGTCGCGCTCGACGAACAGGTTCGCGTAGATCTCGACCAGTTCCTGGTCGTCGCGTTCGATGATGTCGTCAATGGTCACGGCGATCGAGTGCGGCAGCTCGTCGGTGACGCCCTCGAGCGCCGCCTCCCGGATGTACTCCGAGATGCGCGACTCGAGGCTCTCGTCGGTGACCGCGTCGGCCGGGTAGAGCGGGGCATCCGACAAGGGCAGCAGGCGCAGCAGCTCCGCGCTGAGGATATCGAGCTGGATGCGGCTGGTCGCCGAGATCGGCACGATCGCCTCCCAGTCACGCAGCTGTGACACGGCGAGGAGCTGGTTGGCGACACTGGTTTTGGAGGACATGTCGATCTTGGTCACGATGGCCACCTTGCGGGCCCGCGGAAAGTTGTCCAGCTGCTCGTTGATGAACCGGTCGCCCGGGCCGATCGGCTCGTTGGCCGGAATGCAGAGGCCCACCACGTCCACGCCGGACAGCGTCGACTGCACGAGGCTGTTCAGTCGTTCGCCCAGCAGGGTGCGCGGCTTGTGGATACCCGGGGTGTCGACCAGAATCAGCTGACCGTTCTTCTGGTGCACGATGCCGCGGATGGCGCGCCGGGTGGTCTGCGGCTTCGACGACGTGATCGCGACCTTCTCCCCGACCAGCGCGTTCGTCAGCGTGGATTTGCCCACGTTGGGGCGTCCCACGAACGACACGAACCCCGCTCGGAATCCTTCTACTTCAGTCATGACCATCCACTCTCTCATCGTCCGACACTCCGAGGAATGCGTTCTGCGCGTCTATCAGCGCTTGGTCTCGTTCAACCAGCACGGTGCTGATTCGTTTGCGGCGGCCTTCGGTGCGTTCGGCGGTGAGGACCAACCCGCTCGCCCTGGCGACCGAACCCGCCACCGGCAAGCGCCCGAGGGCCTTGGCCAGCAGGCCACCCACCGAATCAACCTCGTCGTCGTCCAGTTCCAGGTCGAACAGTTCACCGAGCTCGTCGACCGGAAGCCGCGCGCTCACCCGGAAGCGACCGTCGCCGAGTCCCTCGACCTCCACAACGTCGCGGTCGTACTCGTCGGAAATGTCTCCCACGAGTTCCTCGATCAGGTTTTCAAGGGTGACCAGTCCGGCGATGCCACCATACTCGTCGACCACCATCGCGAGGTGGTTTGACTCGAGCTGCATCTGGCGGAGCAGCGCGTCGGCTTTCTTCGACTCGGGCACGAAGACGGCCGGTCGCTCGAGCTCCCGCACCGTGAGGCTCTCCGCGTTCGGCGGCCGCTCGTAGACGAGCCGGGCCACATCGCGCAGGTACAGGATGCCCGTGACGTCATCCACTTCGCCGTCGATGACCGGCACCCGGGAGAAGCCCTTACTCAGGAACAGGCCCATCGCCGCGCCGATCGATGAGTCCGCTTCGATGGTGACCATGTCGGTGCGCGGAATCATCACCTCGCGCACGACGGTCTCGTTGAACTCGAAGATCGAGTGGATCAGTTCCCGGTCGTCCTCCTCGAGGACGTCGAGCTCGGTGGCCTCGTCGACCATGCTAAGCAGCTGGACCTCCGACGTGAACGTGGCCAGCCGGGTGCGCCCGGGGGTGACCCGGTTGCCGAGGGCGACAAGCGCGTTGGCGATGGGGCCGAGGAGCACCCGGAGGAAGTGCACCAACGGGGCGGTCGCGGAGAGCAACTCCACGGGGTGGGCTCGGCCCACGCTGCGCGGGCTGGCGCCGACGAGCACGAAGGAGACCGCGGTCATCAGCAGGGAGGACAGTAGCAGTGCCAGCCACAGCTCCTCGATCGTGGTCGCGAAGACGAGGGTCACCAGCACGGCCGCCGTGGTCTCGGCGATGATCCGTACAAAACTGATCGTGTTCAGGTGCGCCCCGGTGTCGGCGGCGATCGCCGTCAGGGAGCGCTTGGCACGGGACTTCTCGGCCAGGTCAAGAATGTCGGCCCGGGATTGGCTCGTGACGGCGGAGTCCACCGCGGCCATCAGGCCGCCGAAAGCGACCAACAGGATGGCCGCCGTGAGAAACCACCCGATCATCGGTCGCGGAGGCGTTCCTGCAGGGCGAAGCCGATCAGGATGTCTCGCTGGATGCCGAACATTTCCTTCTCCTCGGCGGGTTCCACGTGGTCGAATCCGAGCAGGTGCAGCACGCCGTGCGTGGTGAGCAGCAGGAGTTCCTCGAGGGCGCTGTGCCCGGCTGTCTCGGCCTGGCCCTGGGCCACCTGCGGGCAGAGCACGATGTCGCCGAGCAGCCCCGGCGGGGTCTCGGCGTCTTCGGTGCCCGGGCGCAATTCGTCCATCGGGAAGCTGAGCACGTCGGTGGGGCCCGGCTCATCCATCCATTGCACGTGCAGCTGCTCCATCGCACCCTCGTCGACGAGGACGATCGCCAGTTCGGCGTCAGAGTGCACGTGCATGGAGTCCAGAGCGTAGGCGGCCAGACGCAGGATGGCGGCCTCATCGACCGGGATAGTCGATTCGTTGTTGAGTTCGATGCTCAAGAGGATCTCCGTTTCGGAAGGCGGTCGCGGGGAGTGTTGGGGCGGCCGGGTCCGCGACCTGCGAATTCCCGCGCCTGATCGCTTTCGTAGCGCTCGGCCTGCTTCTGCGCGTCGTATGCGGTCCAGGCGTCGACGATCCGGCCGACCAGGGAGTGCCGCACGACGTCGGCACTGGTCAGACGCACGAAACGGATGTCGTCGACCCCGTCGAGCACCCGGCTCACCAAGCGCAGCCCGCTCGAGCCCGCCGGAAGGTCAATCTGGGTGATGTCCCCGGTCACGACCATTTTCGAGCCGAACCCCAACCGGGTGAGGAACATCTTCATCTGTTCGGCAGTGGTGTTCTGCGCCTCATCGAGCACGACAAAGGAGGAGTTGAGCGTGCGTCCGCGCATATAGGCGAGCGGGGCCACCTCGATGGTTCCGGCTGCGAGCAGTTTGGGCACGAGTTCCGGGTCCATCATCTCGTTCAGGGCGTCGTACAGGGGGCGCAGGTACGGGTCGATCTTCTCGGTGAGGCTGCCCGGCAGGAAGCCGAGTCGTTCCCCGGCCTCGACGGCCGGGCGGGTGAGGATGATCCGTTCGACCTCCTTGCGCTGCAGCGCCTGCACAGCCTTGGCCATTGCGAGGTAGGTCTTGCCGGTTCCGGCCGGCCCGATCCCGAACACGATGGTGTCGGTGTCGATGGCGTCCACGTATTCCTTCTGCCCGATGGTCTTGGGGCGGATGCTCTTGCCGCGGGAGCTGAGGATGGCCGGGCCCAGACGTTCGGAAGGGCTCGTGGAGCTGTCCTTGTCGAGCATCCGTGAGGAGGTGCTCACCTCGGACTCGGCGAGGTAACGCCCGCCGCGCACCATGAGCAGGAGCTCCTCGATCAGGCGACGCGCCGCCTCGACGTGCTCGGTCTCACCGATGAGGGTGACCTCGTTGCCGCGCACGTGCACGCTGACGCCGGGGTGTTCCTTCTCGACGGCGGCGAGCAGACGGTCGTCGGTGCCGAGCAGGCGCACCATGGCAATGCCGTCGACCGTGATGTGCACCTCGGCCTGGCCCGGCCCGGGCTCACCGGAAACCAAGCGTTCCCTCCCCGAGGGTTCCGCCGGCGGCCTGCGGGGCGAGCAGGTGAGCGTGGACGTGGAAAACGGTCTGCCCGACGCTGGCGCCGGTGTTGAACACGAGCCGGAACTGGCCGTTGGACAGCCGGGCCGCCACAGCATGCGCCACCTCGATGAGTTCGGTCAGCAGCCCGGGGTCTCCGGCCGCGAGCTCGACCACGTTGCTGTACTCGGATGTTTTCGGCGTGATGACGACATGCACGGGCGCCTGCGGGGCGATGTCGGTGAAGGCGATGATCCGTTCGGTTTCGGCGACGATGGTCGCCGGGACCTCGCGCGCGGCGATGCGAGTGAAGATGGACGGTTCTTGGCCGGTGGAAGACATATCTCTATCTTAAGCTCACGCGCTACCAGCGGCCGAGCGTCACGTTCAGGATGGAGAGGGCGGCCGGGCCGGCGGTGGAGGTGCGCAGCACATTGTCGCCCAGGCGCACCCGGGTGGCGCCTGCCTGCTCGAGCAGGGTCAGCTCGGCCGGGGAGATGCCGCCCTCGGGTCCGACGACGAGCAGGATATCCCGGTCGTCGGTCGGCGCCGCCTGCGAGGTCAGCCGTTCGCTCGCGGTGGGCTCCAGCAGCAGCATCCGGGTAGTGCCGGCCAGCTCGGCCAGCATTTTGGTGCTCGCCGGTTCCCCGACCGTGGGCAGCCACGCGCGAATCGACTGTTTCGAGGCCTCGCGCACGATGCTGGACCAGCGATCCCGGCCCTTCTTGATTTTGGCTCCCTCCCAGCGCGTCACGGAGCGGGATGCGGCCCACGGGATCACCCCGTCGATGCCGAGCTCCGTGGCCGCCTGCACAGCCAGTTCGTCCCGGTCTCCCTTGGCGAGAGCCTGGACCAGACGGATGCGCGGCGTCAGCAGCGCGGTCACGGTCACCGTCTCGACGCGCAGGGTCAGCAGCCTCGCATCTGCGTCAACGACGGTGGCGGCGAGCATGAGCCCGGCCCCATTCCCGATCCGCAGGCGCTCGCCCGGGCGCACCCGGCTGACGGTGACCGCGTGCCGGGCCTCGGCGCCGCCGATGCCGACGACCGCCCCCGGCACGCAATCGGCGGCGTGGAGCGCCTCATCGATGAAGAAGTGTGCCATCGACGCCTAGCCGCGAAACCGATCGCGCAGCTTGGCGAAAAGTCCCTGCTGGAAGGCGCTGAGGGCAGGAGCCGGCGCCTTGTGGCGGGCCGCAAAGGCCTCGATCAGCTCCCGCTCCTTGTGGTCGAGACGGGTCGGCGTGACCACGTGCACGCCGACCTTCAGGTCGCCGCGTCCGTTCCCGCGCAGGCGGGTGACGCCGCGGTCCTTGACCGTGATGATCTCGGCGCTCTGCGTGCCCGGCCTGAGCTCGACCTCGATGTCGCCGTCGAGCGCCTTGACGGTCGCGGACCTGCCGAGGATAGCATCCGTCATCGGCACCTCGAGGGTGCAGAGCAGGTCGTCGCCGTCACGGCTGAACACGTCGTGGTGGCGCACCTTCATCTCAAGGTAGAGGTCGCCGTTGGGACCGCCGGCCGGACCTGCCTCGCCGCTGCCGGGCATCTGCAGGCGCAGGCCCGTGTCGACCCCCGCCGGGATGTCGACGGGGACCGTGCGACGCGCTCGCACGCGGCCCTGGCCCTGGCAGGTGACGCAGGGAGTGGCGATGATCGTTCCGTAGCCGCGGCAGGAACCGCAGGGGCTGCTCGTCATGACATTGCCGAGCAGCGACCGCACGGCGCGCTGGATGGTGCCGGTGCCGTGGCAGATGTCGCAGGTGACGGGCGCGGTGCCCGGCTGGCAGCACGTGCCGCTGCAGGTCGCGCACATGATGGCCGTGTCGACCTCGAGCTCCCGGTGCGTGCCGAAGATGATCTCATCGAGGTCGAGGTCGACCCGGATCAGGGCGTCCTGGCCGCGCTCTCGGCGCGACCGAGGCCCGCGGCTGGATCCCCCGCCGCCGAAGAAGGTCTCGAAAATGTCGCCGAAGTTGCCGAAGTTGCCGTCGAAACCGGCGCCTCCGCCGCCGCCCGAGCGGCCGTTGCCGCCACGGTCGTAGTTGTCGCGTTGCTTGACGTCGCTGAGCACGTCGTAGGCGTGCGTGACGGATTTGAAGCGCTCGGATGCATCCGCGCCCGGGTTCACGTCGGGGTGCAGCTGCCGGGCCAGCCTGCGGTAGGCCTTCTTGATCTCGTCGGTCGAGGCGTCGCGGGCAACGCCGAGTACTTCGTAATGGTCAGCCAAAGCTGGCTCTCCTAGGTCTGTTCTGAAATGTGGTGTTCCGCCGGCTTCTGGGCCGAGGGGAACTGGTCAATTCTCGCCGAGAAGGCGTGAAAGGTAGCGGGCGACCGCACGGACGGCCGCCATGTTGTTCGAGTAATCCATCCGAGTGGGGCCGAGCACGCCGAGGCGCGCCAGGTTGCCGCCCTGCGAGGAGTAGCCGCTGGTGAGCACGGATGTCTCGGCCAGACCGAACGAAGCATTCTCCCGGCCGATACTGACGGACACGCCGTGCTGGTCAGAGGCCATCTCGCCGAACAGCCGCAGAAGCACGACCTGTTCCTCGATGGCCTCGAGCACCGGGAAAATGCTGCCGGTGAAGTCTTCCTCGGTGCGCACGAGGTTGGCGGCGCCGGCCATCACGAGCCGGTCCTGCCTGTTCGCGCCGACCTGGTCCCGCAGGGTGCCGGTGATCAGATCCACCGCCTCCTGCTGCTCAATCGGGCCGAGGCCGGAGCCGGCGGTGAGAGAGCTGCCGGTAAGGGTGCTGGCGGCCTCGCTCATGCCGAGCCCGACCAGGGCAGAATTCAACCGGGTGCGCAGTTCGATCAGAACGGGTTCAGCCAGAGGCCGGGGCAGGTCGACGACGCGTTGCTCGACCCGTCCGGCATCCGTGATCAGAACCGACAGGAGGCGAGTCTCGGACAGGGGCACCAGTTCGATGTGGCGCACCTTCGCGCGGGACAGCGACGGATACTGCACCAGGGCGACCTGATGGGTGAGCTGCGAGAGCAGCCGCACGCTGCGGGCCAGCACCTCGTCGAGGTCGGCCGACTGACCGAGGAACGTCTCGATGGCTTGGCGCTGCGCCGCCGAGAGCGGGCGCAGATCGGCGAGGTGGTCGACGAACAGACGGTAACCCTTATCGGTGGGGATGCGGCCCGACGAGGTGTGCGGAGCCGCGATCAACTCTTCCTCTTCGAGCAGGGCCATGTCGTTGCGGATCGTGGCCGCCGAGACCCCGAAGGAATGCCGGTCGACGATAGATTTGGAACCGACGGGTTCGCGGGAGGCTACATAGTCCTGAACGATCACACGCAGGACTTCGAGACTGCGATCGGACACCATGGCGCTCGCCTCCTCCCAGCGTCGCGAGTGCAGCATCGATTGGCACTCGCGGTATGTGACTGCCAATCATACCGCGACCGGCTGGGCTTACCCATTGCTCCCCAATGTTGGGGCGCAGTAACTTAGGCATGTAGCACCTCTTCCCCGGTGCACTGAAAGGCATGATCATGAGTAATTTCACTGGTCCCGGACCCGATGATCCGTACCAGGGCCAACGGCCGCCGCAACCGCCCTACCAGCCTGCCGCCCCGGGACCGTCGGCACCCCTGACGGAGGCGGATGACCGCCAATGGGCGTCCCTCGCACATCTGGGCGGGATCCTCATGTTCGTGCCGTCCCTGGTGCTGTGGCTGCTCTTCAAGGACCGCGGACCTCTGACCAGCGTCGAGGCGAAGGAAGCGCTCAACTTTCAGATCACGCTTCTGATCGGCTACTTCGCGATCAACTTTTTTGCGACGGTCATCGGCTTCCTCACATTCGGCATCGGCGGCGTCATCGGCGGTCTCGCCTGGGTGCTGTACATCCTCGGTGTTGTCTTCTCGGTGCTCGGCTACCTCCAGGCGAAGGACGGCAACCACTACCGGTACCCGTTCGCCCTGCGCCTGATCAAGTAGCCCGGCGCACTCGGTTTTTCTTCAGAAGGAGCACCAATGACCAATTCCACCCCACCGCCGCCCGCCAACCCGAACCAGGCTCCCACCCCGATGAACCCGGCCGACGAAAAACTGTGGGCCACCCTCGTGCACGTCGGCGGCATTCTGTTCTATTTCGTGCCGGCCCTGATCGGCTACATCGTGCTCAAGGACCGCGGCCCGTTCATCCGGGCGCACACCGCGACCGCACTGAACTTCCAGCTCACGCTCCTGATCGCCTACGCGGTCGGCGGCGTCCTGACGATCATCCTCGTCGGCTACCTCGTTCTCCTGGCTGCCTCCGTTCTGATGGTCGTGTTCGGCATCTTGGCCGCTTTGGCCGCAAACCGGGGCGAGTACTACACGTATCCGCTGTCGATCAAGTTCGTGAACTGAGTTCAGTCGGCAAGCAGGCGGCGCACGACGGCATCCGCCAGGAGGCGTCCTCTGAGGGTCAGTTCGATCGAGCCGAAGAGGGCTGCTTTCGCGTCGATGAGTTCGTCGGCGATGAGTCCCGCCACCTCGTGGCGCCTGAGCGGGCTGAGCGAGTCGATGGGGATACCCTCGCGGATTCGGGTGAGCAAGAGCACCCGCTCCACCTCCTGAGTGGCCGCATCGAGGGTCTCCCGCCCGGCGGCCGGTGAGTCGCCGGCGCGAATCCGATCGCCGTAGGCCGACGGATGCTTGACGTTCCACCAGCGCACCCCACCGATGTGGCTGTGGGCTCCGGGCCCCACACCCCACCAGTCCTGGCTGCGCCAGTAGGCGAGGTTGTGGCGCGAGCGGTGCGCGTCATCCGTCGCCCAGTTGCTGACCTCATACCAGCCGTAGCCTGCCGAGGACAGTAGGTCGTCGGCCAGCTCATAGAACTCGGCCTGAACGTCGTCATCGACAGGGGCCAGTTCGCCGCGCTTGATCTGGCGGGCCAGCTTGGTGCCCTCCTCGACGATAAGCGAGTAGGCGCTGACGTGGGTGGGAGCCTGCCGGATGGCGTGCTCGAGGCTGGTGCGCCAATCGACGAGGGTCTCCCCCGGTGTGCCGTAGATCAGGTCGAGGGACACGTCGAGGCCGGCCTCGCGCGCCCACTGCACCACAAGCGGCACCCGCTCGGGGTCGTGGGTGCGCTCGAGGGTGGCCAGCACGCTCGGTACCGCGGACTGCATGCCGAAGGATACCCGGGTGAAGCCGGACTCGGCGAGGCGGCCGAGGTAGGCGGCGTCGACGGAGTCGGGGTTCGCCTCGGTGGTCACCTCGGCGCCGGGTGCGATCCCCCAGGTGGAGCGCACGGCCTCCAGCATCCGCACCAGGTCGTCGGCCGGGAGCAGGGTGGGGGTGCCGCCGCCGAAGAAGACGGTCGCCGCCTGGCGGGCGGGCACGCCCGACTGAGTCAGGATCCGGCCGGCCGACTGGACCTCGGTGATCGCCTGGCCGGCATAGTCATGCTGGCTTGCGCCGCGCAACTCGGTGGCGGTATAGGTGTTGAAGTCGCAGTAGCCGCAGCGGACCCGGCAGAACGGCACGTGCAGGTAGACGCCGAAATCGCGCTGGGCAGCTCCCACGGCGGCCGAGGCCGGCAGCAGTCCGTCGCTGGGTGCGGGGTCGCCGAGGGGAAGGGCACTGCCCATGCGGTTAGACCGCGCCGATCGGATGCAGCGCGCGTAGGTACCGTGCTGTGATTTTGGCCTGTTGCCGCCGCACGAACGGCCAGCCCAGCCGGTAGAACCAGGTGCCGGGGCGGGAGAAGGCGCGGATGGTCAGCCAGACCGAGTCGTCCTCGCGTCTGTCGACGATGAACGATTCCTCGCCGCTGGCCGGGTGCCCGGCCATGGTGCCGTACGCGAAGCCGAGGCGGTCGGGTTCGTCGATCACGTAGACCACGCGCACGGGGGCGTCGATGGTGAAGGGGCCTAACTTGGTCGTGAGGTGCGCGGACATGCCGTTGACGATGTAGGGCGTGCCGTCCTCGGCGAAGACGGCCTCGTCCGGCTCGGGCTTCTGGTCGCGGGCGGCCTGGCCGTCGGCGTCGAAGACGAGTCCCGTGTACTGCTGGCCGGTGCCGTCCAGCAGGTCGGTGACGGTCATTCCGCTCCCCCGCTGCACGCCCCAGGTCATCAGCGACTTCGAGGCCAGCTGGAAGCGCTCCTCACCGCTGCCGAGGCGCACGGTGCGCTCGAGGGGCCGGTAGCCCTTGGGTGGGAACCGGAGCAGGTCCGGGGCGAGGGTGCCGCCGATGGACGCGTAGGTGACGGCGGTATCGGTGAAGGTGGCGCGGCGCATCCGTCTACTTCTTCTTCGGGGGCTCGTCACCGGACAGGGCGGCGATGAACGCCTCCTGGGGAACCTCGACCCGGCCGACCATCTTCATGCGCTTCTTGCCCTCCTTCTGCTTCTCCAGCAGCTTGCGCTTGCGGGAGATGTCACCGCCGTAGCACTTGGCGAGAACATCCTTGCGGATGGCACTGATGGACTCGCGGGCGATGATGCGGGCGCCGATCGCGGCCTGGATGGGCACGTCGAACTGCTGGCGCGGGATGAGCTTGCGCAGCCTTCCCGTCATCAGCACGCCGTAGTCGTAGGCCTTGTCGCGGTGCACAATCGCGCTGAACGCGTCGACCTGTTCGCCCTGCAGCAGGATGTCGACCTTGACCAGGTCGGCCTCCTGAGAGCCGATGGGTTCGTAGTCGAGCGAGCCGTAGCCGGCGGTGCGGCTCTTGAGATTGTCGAAGAAGTCGAACACGATCTCACCGAGCGGCATCGTGTAGCGGATCTCGACACGGTCCTCGCCGAGGTAGTCCATGCCGAGCAGGGTGCCGCGGCGGCTCTGGCAGAGTTCCATGATCACGCCGACGTAGTCCTTGGGTGCGAGGATGGCCGCCTTCACGATCGGCTCCTCGACCTTGGCGATCTTCCCGTTCGGGAACTCGCTCGGGTTGGTGACCGTGACAGACTTCTTGTCGTCGGTGGTGACCTCGTAGATCACGCTGGGCGCCGTGGTGATCAGGTCGAGGCCGAACTCCCGGTCGAGCCGCTCGGTGATGATTTCCAGGTGCAGCAGCCCGAGGAAACCACAGCGGAAACCGAAACCGAGGGCGACGGATGTCTCGGGCTCGTACACGAGGGACGCGTCGGAGAGCTTGAGCTTGTCGAGGGCCTCGCGGAGGGCCGGGTAGTCGCTGCCGTCGATCGGGTAGAGGCCCGAGAAGACCATGGGCTTCGGCTCGGTGTAGCCCGGCAGGGCGACGGTGGCGGGGCGGAGCGCGGTGGTCACCGTGTCGCCGACCTTCGACTGGCGCACATCCTTCACGCCCGTGATCAGGTAGCCGACCTCGCCGACGCCGAGGCCCTTGCTGGTGGTGGGCTCGGGCGAGGTGACGCCGATCTCGAGGATCTCGTGCGTGGCACGGGTCGACATCATCTGGATCTTCTCGCGCGGGCCCAGCTTGCCGTCGATCATGCGCACATAGGTGACGACGCCACGGTAGCTGTCGTAGACCGAGTCGAAGATCATCGCGCGGGCCGGGGCGGCCGGGTCGCCGACCGGGGCCGGGATGAGGCGGGTGGCGCGGTCGAGGAGTTCGGCGACGCCGACGCCGGTCTTGCCGGAGACCCGGAGCACGTCGTCGGGACTGCCACCGATCAGGCTGGCGAGCTCCTTCGCGTACTTGTCGGGGTCGGCAGCCGGCAGGTCGATCTTGTTCAGCACCGGGATGATGGTGAGGTCGTTCTCCAGCGCCAGGTAGAGGTTGGCGAGGGTCTGCGCCTCGATCCCCTGGGCGGCGTCGACGAGGAGGATTGCTCCCTCGCACGCGGCCAGGCTGCGAGACACCTCGTAGGTGAAGTCCACGTGGCCGGGGGTGTCGATCATGTTCAGGGCGTAGGTCTGCCCGTCGAGTTCCCACGGCATACGCACGGCCTGGCTTTTGATGGTGATGCCGCGCTCGCGCTCGATGTCCATCCGGTCAAGGTATTGGGCGCGCATCGAACGGTCGTCGACGACGCCGGTGATCTGCAGCATCCGGTCGGCCAACGTGGACTTGCCGTGGTCGATGTGGGCGATGATGCAGAAATTGCGGATGAACTCGGGCGGGGTGGCGGCCGGTTCAAGCGCCGTGAGGGGTCTCGGTGACATGGTCTGGCAATTCTCCCATAGGTGGCTGGGTCCCGGTTTCGCCGTTGCCGCGCATCGTTCCAGGCTTGCGCGCGGGAACGGCCGCGCCCGGCGGCTCGCAGCGAACCACTGCCGTGAACCACTGCCGTGAACCAATTCGACGGAGATTCTCCCGAAAGCGAGCTTTTTCGACCAGTTGGGGAGCGTTTCGGCCAAAATCTCCGTCGAATTCGTTCGGGCTCGGGGGCGGGGGCGGGGCGCGTAGTGGATGCCCGACCCGCAGAGGCGCTGCTGGAGAGGCGGCGGTGTGCCGTGGCTCTTCGGCGGGTAGTGTGGCCAACTCAGGAGATCCGACCGGGCGAGGCCGGACATCCGCACCGGTTCCGCACTGGTCCGCGGTGGCCCGGCCACCCGTGCGACGGATGTCCTGAGTTGGCCACAGACGCAGCGCCCGGCCGAGCGCTCACCCACGGAAGAGCCAGAAGTGATTGCCGCGAACCGGGTGCTGTCACTGCTGATCTGGTGCGGCTACTCCCTGGTGTCTATCATCGGTATCGCCGTCACCCTCTAGTGCGGCTGCTCACCAGGAGGAATGAATGACACCCGCCGTCCCGGTTCTTTTCGTGCACGGGATCCGCACGTCGGGCACCATGTGGCGACGACAGCTGTCCATACTGGGCGAGGCCGGGCATCCGGCACTCGCGATCGATCTGCCGGGGCACGGCGCCCGCATGGACGAAACGTTCACCGTGGAGGGCGCCCTGGCCGCCATCGACGAGGGCGTCGCTGCTCTGGGCGGCCGGGTGCTGCTGGTCGGCCTCTCCCTCGGCGGCTACTACGCCATCGAGTACGCCGCGCGCCACCCGCAGAAGGTGGCCGGGCTGGTCGCCGCGGGAAGCTGCGCGCTTCCGGCCGGCTGGCTGCTGGACGCCTACCGGGGCCTGGCCCGGCTGATCCGCCGACTGCCCGACCAGGGACTGTGGCTCCACACCACACTCGTGCGCGTGCTCCTTCCATCGGGAGGGGCCGCCGACACGCTCGCCGGCGGTGTGCCGCTGACGGTGATGGATGCCGGGCTCGGCGCCACCGGCAGCCTCCGCCCGCTGGACAGCCTGGCTCGCTATCCCGGCCCGGTGTGGCTGGTCAACGGTTCTCTGGATCAGTTCCGGCTGCATGAGCGCCGCTTCCTCGCCGCCTGCCGGGACGGGCGCCTCGTGATCGTCCCCCGGGCGTCGCACCTCGTCAGCCTGGCCCAACCGGAACGCTTCGCCGCGGTGCTGAGCGGCATCCTCACGGAGGTTGCGATCGACCGGCCCGGGCCGATTGTCGACCTGAACGAATAACTGGTATCGTTGCCTGTTGGCTTGCGTGTTGGGTCCCACCCCACACGATTATTGTCGTACGGCGCCCTCTACCGCCAAGCGGCCCATCCGAAAAAGAATCTAACGAAAGCGTATAAACGTGGCAAACATCAAGTCGCAGATCAAGCGTATCGGCACCAACAAAAAGGCCCAGGAGCGTAACAAGTCGGTCAAGAGCGAGTTCAAGCGCGCTGTCCGCGCGACGCGCCTGGCGATCGCCTCGGGCGACAAGGACAAGGCTGTTGCCAGCCTCGCCGTCGCTTCGAAAAAGCTCGACAAGGCCGTCAGCAAGGGCGTCATCCACCAGAACCAGGCCGCGAACAAGAAGTCCGCGATCGCCAAGTCGGTCAACGCCCTCGTCTAGTCTGCGCCTGACCGGGATCAGGATCGTTCACCGGCCCTGACCGGCGTACACAACAGCCCCTGCCATCTCGGTGGGGGCTTTCGTGTGTCCGGGCAGGGGCTCGAACCGTCGGGGACCGGTCACCTGAAATTCATCACGGCCGGGCCCGGTCAGGCGCCGCAGCATCGCCCTGACGGCGGTCCTGGCAGCCGTCGTCTATCTGCCGCTCGCCAAGCTGATCGTGTCGTGCGCGCCGAGTCCGCCCAGGCCCACACCTCTCAGTTCGGGCATCAGCTGGCGCGCACCACGGTGAGCGACCCCTCCCTGGCGCGGAGCTCACCGTCGAGGGTAAGGAGGCGCGCGAAAGCCGGGTCTGGTCAGCTCTCACCGCGGCGGGCGATCACACCGATGAGCCGCTCGAGAGCGAAGACGGGGTCGCGCTCGGCACCCTTCACTGCGGCATCCGTTTCGGCCAGCGCCACGACGCAGCGGGCGAGACCCTCGTCGGACCAGCTGCGCAGGTCGCGTTGGGCCCGCTCGACCTGCCAGGGGGCGAGGCCGAACTGGGAGGCAAGCTGGGCCGAGCCGCCGCGCACCCCGCAGAGCTTCGCCATGGTGCGGATCTTCATGGCGAACGCGGCCACCACCGGGACCGGGTCGGCGCCGGAGGACAGGGCGTGGCGCAGGATGACGAGCGCCTCCCCCTGATGCCCGGCGATGGCGGCATCGGCTACCTTGAACGCGTTGGCCTCGACCCTACCGCCGTAGTAGCGGTCCACGGTCGTCTCGGTCACTTCGGTGCCGACATCGGCGATGAGCTGCTGGCAGGCCGCGGAGAGTTCGGCCAGATCGCCGGAGAACGCGGCGACCAGGGACCGCAGCGCGCTGGGAGTGACCCGCTTGCCGGCTGTCTTGAATTCCGCCGAGGCGAAGTCGTGCCGGTCGGAGTCTTTCTTCAGCTCGGTGCAGACGACCTCGATGGCGCCGCCGACGCCCGAACGGATGGTGTCGAGCAGCTTCTTGCCGCGCACGCCGCCGCCGTGCCGGAGCACGACGTAGGTGTCCTCGGCCGGGTTCTGCAGGTAGTCCAGGGCCTCCGCGAGGAACGTGTCGCTGCACTTCTCGACGGAGCTGACGCGGATCAGCCGCGGTTCGCCGAAGAGGGACGGGCTGGCCATGGTGAGCAGTTCGCCGGGCGCATAGCTGTCGGCCTGCACGTCGCTGATCTCCAGGCTGGGGTCTTCGAGTTTGAGGAAGTCCCGCAGCTGGCGGATCGCGCGTTCGGCCAGGAACACTTCGGTTCCGGAGACCAGGATGATCGGCGCCGGCCGCACCTGGTGCCAGGCCAGCTGCGGGATGGCGGCCGACTTCGGCACAGCGCGGGGCGCGGTCCTGCCGGATGAAGCTGTGCGTGCGGCCACTCGGGGTTCCTTCGATTGAGGCTGTGCGGAATCCATTAAGACTATCCGGGGTCGGTGTCCGCCACGGCCTCGCTCTGCACGGTCTCGCTCCAGACCGTCAGCGCACCACCACCTGGCCCCGGAGCGATCACCAGCAGTCCCTGCTGGTCGGTGCGGAGGGCCAGTGTGCCCGCGGCCGCAAGAATGTCCAGAACCGTGTCGGTGGGATGGCCGTAGCCGTTCTCCCTGCCTACCGAGATCAGCCCCACCGTTGCCCGGAGATCGGCATAGAGCTCCGGGCTTTGGTCTCCCGACCCGTGGTGGGCGACCTTGACGACATCCACCTCGCCCGGGCTGGAGCTGCGCCGGAGCGCGTCCTGGGATTCCTCGCCGAGATCCCCGAGGAACAGGGAACGGATGCCGCGACCGTCGAATCCGATCGTTACGCTCCCCTCGTTTCCGGTCTGCATCACCGCTGAGCCCCGCACCGGCCAGAGGATCTCCCAGCGCAGCTCCCCGAGGGTGCCCGTGTCGCCGCGGGCGGCGCCCCGCAGTTCGGCACCGCCCGCGGCGAGGGCATCGTGCAGTCGCTCATCGTCGGCGTTCTCCGGGATGCCGACCAGCGCCGTGTCGACGCGGCCGATCACGGCGGCGACCCCGCCGATGTGGTCCAGGTCGTAGTGGGTCAGCACGAGGATGTCGATTCGGTCGATCCCCAGCGTGTCGAGGCAGTCGGCGAGCAGGGCCGGGTCGGGCCCCACGTCGACGAGCGCGTACCGGTCGCGGTCGCGCACGACGACCGCATCACCCTGCCCGATGTCGCAGGCCGCGATCTGCCAGTCCGCGGGGAAGGCCACGGCCCGGCCGACGCCTGCCCCGATCAGGCTGCCCGCGTGGCTTCCGGCGGCGAGAACCAGCACCGCGATCGCCGCTATCGGCCAGCGCGCCCGAACCTGCCCCCGGCCCCGCATCACCAGCGCCACCGCGGCCACCGTCAGTAGAACGGTCACGAGAACACCGAGCGGGCCGCCCAGCCAGGGTAGGCGGCTGCCGGGCAGCTCTGCGGATGTTCGGGCGATCGCCGCGATCCAGGCGGCCGGCAGCCAGGCCAGGTAGAGCACTCCCCCGGCGACACCGGGCAGCCAGGGCAAGAGCAGGCACGCGATCAGACCGATGACGGTGGCGGCTGGGGCTGCCGGACCGGCCAGCAGATTCGCGGGCACCCCGTAGAGCGGGAGGGTGGGAGTGAGCAGCACGAGCACCGGCTGACAGGCCAGCTGCGCGGCCAGCGGGATGGCGATCACGGCGGCGAGCCAGGTGGGCAGCCACCGATGCAGCATTCGGGTCAGCGGCCCGGCCAGCACGAGTAGGCCGGCCGTGGCCAGAACCGACAGGGCGAACCCGTAACTGCGGGCCAGCCATGGGTCGGCCGCCAGCAATAGGATCACGACGAGTGCGAGCAACGGCACACCTCGGCCCGGCCGACCGGAGGCAATCCCGAGCAGCAGGATCGTCGCCATCAGAGCGGCACGCAGCACACTGGGTTCGGGCGTCACGAGCACCACGAACCCGAGCAGGGTGAGGAGCGAGATCGCGATCCGGATGCCGCGGCGCAGTCCCAGAAACCCGGTCAGCAGCATGACGCCCGCGATCACCACGGCGCAGTTCGCTCCAGACACTGCCGTGAGGTGGCTGAGCGAACTCGTCTTCATGGCCGCGTCGAGGTCTGCCTCGACCGAGCTCGTGTCACCAATGGCCAGGCCGGGCAGCAGGTCACCGCCGTCGCCGGGCAGATCGCCCGCGGCGGTCGTGAACAGGGTGCGCAGTTCCCCGGCCCAGCCGAGCCACCAGGGCGGTGTCACGAGGAGCTCGGGCGGACCACGCCCAAACACCAGGGCGGATGCCGCGTCCCCGGCCGCCGTGAGCCGGAGGGTGGCGTCCAGCCGCACGCCACTGCCGATCTGAAGCGCGGTCGCCTGTCCGCTCGCAGTCTCTGCGAACACGACCACCGGAACCGACAGACCCCGCCCAGCACCCTTTCGGGCGACCTCGCCCTGCTCGATCCCGGTCAGGGTGCCGCGGAAGCGCACCCGGGCGGACGCTCCGGAGTCAGAGCCAGCCGGGCCGAAGAGTGCGGGAGCACCGAACGACTGGGTCTGCACCGGGATCGACGCCACTGTGAGGAGCACGGTCACTGTCTCCTGCCGGGCGGCGCTCTCCCGCACGGTTTCCGGCAGCCGCCCGGGCGCAGCGACCGTGACCGCGGATGCCATCAGCGCGGCCGCAGCGCAACTGACCAGGCCGACACCCCAGGCCGGCGCCCCCCGGGCGCGGACCAGCCGACGCGCCACAACCAGACCCACGCCCAGGGCGGCGGCCCACAACGCGGCCTGAGCGCCGGGTGCCCACCCGGGGAAGGCGATGAGCAACCAGGCCGCCAGCCAGGCGGTCGCCGCGGGGAAAACCAGGCGCAGGTCGAGCCCAGTCATGCCGTGATCCGGGCGGCGAGCTACGATGTCGCGCGTAAAATCCATACCGGGAGGCTAGGTGCGCCCGCGGCTCCCCCCGGTGGCTACCGGAATCTGTGCCCGGTTGACGCGGGACCGGGGGTGTGGAGGCGTGCCCGGTGACCTCGCCACCGGTCCGCGGCGACGGAGCGGCTCGTCAAAAACGACACGCTTCAGCCCGCGAGCAGGCCGCCGACAGCGCCCATTGCCGCCAGTCGGTCAGTTCCTAGCCGTCATGGGTCGGAGAAGACCGTGCACGCCATCGAGTGCAGGCCAGGTGCGGTCACCGGCTCGATCCGAGCACCCTCCGTCAAGCACCGGATACGCTCGCCGCATCGATGCGTCAGGACTTCAGGCACCCTCCGTTCACGGCCACTCTCACACGGTGATCAGGGCTCTGAGCCCCTCGAACGTCTTCTCACCGATACCGGTGACATTGCGCAGGTCCTCGACGGCCGCGAACGGCCCGTTGGCGTCGCGGAAATCCAGAATGCGCTGGGCCATGGCCGGGCCGATGCGCGGCAGGGTGTCGAGGTGGGCCAGGCTGGCCGTATTGAGGTTGACCAGGACCGCCGGGCCGCCGCCACCTTGGTCGGATGCGCCGCCGAGGGATGCACCGCTGCCCGGCGGCGGTCCCGCGGGGACTTCGCCGAGCTGGGGCAGGTAGAGCTGCTCGCCGTCGCTGAGCTTGCGAGCGAGATTGGTGCCGGCCGGATCGGCGGTCTCGGTCAGCCCGCCGGCGGCGGCCACGGCATCCATCACCCGGGCGCCGGTGGAGAGTTCGAAGAGTCCGGGACGCCGCACGGCGCCGAGCACATGAACGAAGATGAGGGCACCGGATGCCGAGGCTGCCCCCGAGGAACTCGGGGCCGGGCCGTTGTCGGCTCCACCGGAACCCGAACCCGCGGTCGGGTGCGCCGGGGACACCACCTGGTGCCCGGCCTGCTGACCGAGCGCGGACACGATTACCGCGGTGGCCAACGCCAATATCAACAGCACGACGGCTGCGCCCACCCCGATGCGCACGCGCGCCGGGGCGCGCCCCTGCGCGCTCGGGGCCAGGCGGTCGAGTGCCTTGATTACCGGGTCAGGCTCCATCCCGGCAGGCTAGGCCGACGGGTGCCGGTCCCCCAGCGGACGGCCGCACCCTGTGGGCGGCGCCGCGAGGTGCCGCCCTGGGGAGGCGAGGCAGGCGGTGCTACTGGCCGCGGGTGACGATGCTGACGAGTTTCGGCGCGCGCACGATCACGTTCTTGATCTCGCGGTCACCGATCCGGCGGATGACCTCGGCCGAGGTACGTGCGAGGCGTTCCAGCTCGTCGCCGGCGATCTTCGGGGACACCTCGATGCGGTCGCGCACCTTGCCGTCGACCTGTACGACGGCCGTGACCGACTCCTCCACGAGCAGGGTTCGGTCGGCCTTGCGCCACTGCACGAGGGCGACACACGGCTCATGGCCGAGGAGCTGCCACATGTCCTCGGCCGCGTACGGAGCAAACAGGTTGAGCACCATGGCGGTGACCTCCGCGGCCTCGCGTACCGCGGCATCCGCGGGGCCGACGCCGGTGTCGATCACCTTGCGGGTGGCGTTGACGAGTTCCATCAGTCGGGCGACGACCACGTTGAACTTGAACGATTCGACCAGGCCGGGCGCATCGGCCAGGAAGCGGTGGGTGACCCGGCGGAGACCGGCGTCGCCGGACTTCCAATCGATGTCGGGCGTACTCGTGACGTCGCGGGCGACGCGCCAGGCGCGGGCCAGAAACTTGGCGGAGCCGACCGGCGAGACATCCGCCCAGTCGATATCGTCTTCCGGCGGTCCGGCGAAAGCCATGGTGAGCCGTACCGCGTCGACGCCGAACTGGTCGACCTCCTCGGTGAAGTAGACCAGGTTGCCCTTGCTCTTGGACATCTTGGCCCCGTCAAGGATGACCATGCCCTGGTTCAGCAGAGCCGTGAACGGCTCGGTGAAGCTGACATAGCCGAGGTCGAAAAGCACCTTGGTCATGAAGCGAGCGTAGAGCAGGTGCAGGATGGCGTGCTCGACGCCACCGACATACTGGTCGACGGGCGCCCACTTCTCGGCTTCCTTCGGGTCGAACGCCTTCGTGTCGTCGGTGGGGTTCAGGAAGCGCAGGAAGTACCAGGAGCTGTCGACGAAGGTGTCCATGGTGTCCGCGTCGCGGCGTGCGGGGGTGCCGTCGATCGGGTTGGGCACGTTGACCCAGTCGGCCGCGCCGCCCAGCGGCGACGTGCCCTTGGGCTTGAGGTCGAGGCCGTCGGTGGGCGGCAGCAACACGGGAAGCTGGTCTTCCGGCACGGGGATCTCGGCGCCGTCCTGGCCGTGGATGATCGGAATCGGCGTGCCCCAATAGCGCTGACGGGAGATGAGCCAGTCACGCAGACGGTAGTTCTTGGCGGCGCGGCCGGTACCGTCGACGGCCAACTGCTCGATCATGCGCTTGATCGCGGTGTTCTTGCTAAGGCCGTTGAGCGCGCCCGAGTTGATCAGGCGGCCTTCCCCGGTCATAGCGATGCCAGTGCGAGCCGGGTCGAGGGAGGTGAGCTCCTCGGTGCCGTCGATCATGTCCTGCGTGATCACGGGGATCATGCCGGTGACCGCGGCGGTCGTGTCGACGACCACGACCACGGGCAGGTCGAAACGGCGGGCGAAGTCGAGGTCGCGCTGGTCGTGGGCCGGCACCGCCATCACGGCACCGTGGCCGTAGTCGGCGAGCACGTAGTCCGCGGCCCAGATCGGCAGGCGTTCGCCGTTGGCCGGGTTGACGGCGTAGCGCTCGAGGAACACGCCGGTCTTCTCCCGGTCGGTGGCCTGACGCTCGATCTCGGTGCTGTTCTGAACCTGTACCAGGTATTCCTGGAACCGTTCCTTGACGGTGGGCGAGGCATCCGCGACCAGCTCGACGGCGAGGTCCGCGTCGGGGGCGACGACCATGAAGGTCGCGCCGTAGAGGGTGTCGGGGCGGGTCGTGAAGACGCTGATGCGCTCCTCGCGGCCTTCGATCACGAAGTCCACGTCGGCGCCGATGGAGCGGCCGATCCAGTTGCGCTGCATGTTCAGCACCTTCGCCGGCCAGGTGCCCTCGAGCTGGTTCAGGTCGTCGAGCAGGCGGTCCGCATAGTCGGTGATCTTGAAGTACCACTGGGTGAGCTTTTTCTTGACCACCACGGCGCCGCTGCGCTCCGAGGTGCCGTCGGCGAGCACCTGCTCGTTGGCGAGGACGGTTTGGTCTACCGGGTCCCAGTTCACCCAGCTGTCCTTGCGGTAGGCGAGGCCCTTCTTGTACAGCTGCAGGAACAGCCACTGGTTCCACTTGTAATATTCGGGGTCGCTGGTGTGCAGCTCGCGGGACCAGTCGAAGGATGCCGCGTAGAGCTTCATGCTCTTCTTCTGCTGCGCAATGTTGTCGTAGGTCCAGCCGCGCGGGTCGATGCCGCGCTTGATCGCGGCGTTCTCCGCGGGCAGCCCGAAGGAGTCCCAGCCGATGGGGTGTAGCACGTTGAAGCCCTGCTGACGCCAGTACCGGGCGACGATGTCGCCGAGCGCGTAGACCTCGGCGTGGCCCATGTGCAGGTCGCCGGAGGGATACGGGAACATGTCGAGCACGTACTTGCGCGGACGAACGTCGTCGGGATCGTTCGTGCGGAAGGGGTCGAGCTCTTCCCAGATCGGCTGCCACTTCGCCTGGATGGCGGCGAAATCGTAAACTTTTTCTTCGCTGTCCTGGCCGGTGCGGGTGTGGTCGTACTCGTGTGCCACGTGACTCTCTTCGTTGCAGTGGGGATTGCGCCAGCAGGCACAGGGCCGCGCGGAGGCGGCGTCCAAGCTCTTAGGTTACTAAACCTGGCCCTGGCCCGTGGCGGCGCCGGATCGAGGAACGCCGAGGACGGCCAGGAGCGCCGCCGCTTTCAGCCGGGTTTCCTCGATCTCCTCCAGCGGATCGGACAGCGCCGTGATGCCGCCGCCCGTGCCGATGGAGGCCCCGTCCGGGCTGAGCACGATGCTGCGGATGACCATGGCCAGGTCGACCGCGCCGTTTCGCCCCAGATAGCCGAAGGCCCCGGCGTAGAGCCCGCGCGGTCCGCACTCGAGGGCGTCGAGGATGGTCATTGCACTGATCTTGGGTGCCCCGGTCATGGACCCGGCGGGGAAGCAGGACGCAACGGCATCCACCCCGGTCAGCCCCGCGGCCAGGCGCGCCTCGACCGTGCTGACCAGCTGGTGCACGTGCGCGTAACTCTCCACGGCGAGCAAGTTCGTGACCTGCACGCTGCCGAGCTCGGCGATCCGGCCGAGGTCGTTGCGCATCAGGTCGACGATCATCAGGTTCTCGGCGCGCTCTTTGTCGCTGCCCTCGAGCTCGTCGCGGAGCTCGCGGTCCCGGTCGGTCATCCGGGAGCGTGCCCGGGTGCCCTTGATCGGCTTCGTGGTGATCAGGCCGCCCGGGGTCACGGTCAGGAACTGTTCCGGGGAGGCGCTGAGCAGGGCAGTGTCCCCGAAACGCAGCAGCCCGCCGTGGTGGCTGGGGCTGCCGGCGCGCAACGCCAGGTAGGCGTCGACCGGATGCGGCCGCACGTCGACCAGGATCTCGTTGGTGAGGCAGAGCTGGTAGGCGTCACCGGCCCGGATGAACGCCTGGCATTCCTCGATCAGCTCGGCGTAGCGGTGCACGTCGTGCCGCCACCGGGCTGCGCCGGCAGCGGCAACGGGGCCGGCAGCGGGGCCGACAGGCCACGTGACCGGCCGGGTCGCGGATGCTGCGGGCTGCGGCTCCGACGCGGCGAGAGCCTTGAGCACGGCATCGGCCCACACCTGCGGGGCATCCGTCGCGTCGCCGGAAGCGCGGCGAGCGAGCGCCCTGACCGTGCGTGCCGCGTGATCGAACACCAGCACTTGGTGCACCTCGAGCAGGGCGGCATCCGGGTAGTGGGAGTCGTGCACGGGCGTGCCGAGGGTCTGGGCGCCGAGTTCGTATCCGAGCCAGCCCACCCAGCCCAGCCGAAAGCCGCCGGTATCGTCGGTGCCGGTATCGTCGGTGGCATCGTCGTGGAAGCCGGGCGGCTCCGCGCGCAGGAACTCGAAGATCGTCCCGGGTGAGAGGTGGCCCGGCACGGACGGATCGCCGGCGACCGAGACCGTCACGGTCCCCTCCGGCACCGAGGCGGTGACGAACCGGGACCCGCGCGACGCAGACCCAAGATAGCTGAGGCCGGTTTCGGCGCCGTTGCCCGCATCCAACCAGAACGCGTACGGGCTGTTGCGGTAGAGGGTGTCGAAGACGCGGGCCGGATCCCACCACTCGGGCAGGAGGATGCTCTGAGTCGGCCCGGTCACACTCCCAGCCTAGGTGCCCTGATTCTCCCCGGAGTGCATCGATCTGCTACCCCGGCCGCACGCTTGCCGAACTCGGTGCCGTGTCTCGAACGAATTCGACGGAGATTCTCCGGAAAAACGGCTTTTCCCGTGTGTCTGCGCCCGATCCGGGCAAAATCTCGGCTCTCCTGCTGCTTCCGTGGGTTAAACCCGGCCGGGGAGCACTGGTTTGTGGCCGCCGAGGCTGAGCATG